>JAQWAJ010000241.1 GCA_028707745.1 Bacteroidales bacterium
CCCACCTCCGGAATGCCGCGGGCAACATCCTCCACCTCAGCAGTAACAGCATCGGTGCGTTCCAGTGAGGAGGCAGGCGGCAGGCTGACATTCACGTAAATAGTTCCCATATCTTCATCAGGCACAAAACCGGTTGGCGTACTCTTGATCAGAAAGTAAAATCCGCAGCCGAAAATCAGTACAAATGCAGCAGCCACAATCTTGCGTTCAGAGAAAAATCTGGCAATGCCCGTATATTTATGCACCGTAACCTGATATCCCGTCTCAAAACCATCCATGAACCTTTGCGTAAATTTCCGGTGCTGTTTCTCCTCATTTTTCGGCTTCAGAAAAAGTGCCGCCAGCGCCGGGCTGAGCGTCAGCGCGTTTACTGCCGACAGAATAATAGCCACAGCCAGTGTAATTCCGAATTGCTTGTAAAACACACCCGATGAGCCCGTTACAAAGGTAACCGGAACAAAAACCGATGCCATAACCAGCGTAATGGCAATGATGGCGCTGGATATTTCACTCATGGCATCGATGGATGCCTTGCGCGCCGACGTATATCCCTGGTCGAGCTTGGCATGGACCGCCTCCACCACCACTATGGCATCGTCCACCACAATTCCGATGGCTAAAACCAGCGCAAACAGGGTAAGCAGGTTGATGCTGAAGTTAAACAGATAGAGGAAAAAGAACGTTCCGATAATGGCTACCGGTACTGAAATCGCCGGAATCAGCGAGGAGCGGAAATCTTTCAGGAAAATAAATACAACCAGAAATACCAGAATAAAAGCCTCGGCAAATGTCCGCAGCACTTTATTAATGGATACGTCGAGAAACCGGTTGGCATCAACCAGATAGGTGGACTTCACATCCGGCGGAAACGATTTTGATGCCTCCTCAATGACCTTTTTACTGCCGTTGATCACATCGCGGGCATTGGAACCGGCAGTCTGACTTACTGCGAGGTTGGTACCCGACATGCCATTGACCCAAAGTTTACTCTGATACGACTCCGAACCCAGCTCCACCCTGGCAACATCTTTCAACCTCAGGATCTGCCCGTTTTCTCCTGCCCTGAGCACAATGTTTTCATATTCCTCCGCCGTTCTGAGCTTCCCGGTGTACCGGATCACATACTGAAAACTCTGGTTCCCCTGTTCGCCAAATTTCCCGGGAGCAGCTTCGATATTCTGCTCATTGACCGCACCGGTGATATCACTGGTCGATAAACCATAACTCGCCATAACATCCGGCTTCAGCCAGATACGCATGGAGTAGGTTCTGCCGCCATAAGCCGAGGCATCCCCGACTCCCTGCACCCGCTGCAACTGCGGCGCCAGGTTGATCGTGGCAAAGTTCTGAAGAAAAGATTCATCGTAAACTGGACTGTCGGTGTATAACCCAATCATCAGCAACGTGCTGTTCTGCTGTTTTCTGACCGTCACACCGGCCTGAGTAACCTCGGCCGGCAACAACCTCGTGGCTGTGGAAACCCGGTTCTGTACATCCACAGCCGCCTGATCCGGATCGGTACCCACGGCAAAATAGACATTAATGTTGCCCGAACCGGTATTGGTGGCCGACGAGGTCATATAGGTCATGCCCTCCACTCCGTTGATCTTCTCTTCCAGCGGAATGATCACGCTGTTCATCACTACCTCGGCATTTGCTCCGCCATAATTGGCGTTAACCCTTACGGTAGGAGGAGTTATATCCGGATATTGGGATATCGGTAATTCAACCAGACCCAAAATACCCAACAAAACGATCAAAATGGAAATGACCGTGCTGAGAACCGGGTGTTCGATAAATCTTCGGAACATAATTATTTCTTGTTGATATCCTTATAAATAATCGCAGCATCCGCATCCTTGGGTATGATCACCTGACCCGGCTTTAACAGATGAACCCCTTCAAGGATCGCCCGGTCGCCGGCTTTCAACCCTTCGGTCACCACAAAATACTGACCGTCGCTGCTCGCCACCGTCTTAATTGCAACATTTTTCACTTTGTTTTCGGCATTCACCGTAAAGGCAAACCTGACATTCTGCAGTTCAAATGTGGCACTCTGCGGAATGACGAGCACCGAAGTAAAATACTCGGGAATACTGACTATGGCACTGCCGCCGCTTCTCAACAGCCCGACCGGATTGGGGAACGTGGCCCTGAAAGTGGCCGAACCGGTACCGGTGTCGATCAATCCGCTGATGGCTTCAATCTGCCCTTTCTCCGGATATTCGCTCCTGTCTGAAAGAAGCAGTGATACCAGCGGAATGGCCTTCAGCTTTTCGCTCAGGGTGGTACCCGCATATTTCCTCGAAAAATCGAGTAACTGCTTTTCATTCAACGAGAAATAAGCATATACCGAGCTGATATCCGAAACAGTGGTCAATGCCTGTGCCGATGAACCGCTCACCAAACTCCCGATTTTATATGGAATTAACCCGATAACCCCGTTAACCGGACTGGTCACCCGGGTATAAGCCAGATTGGCCTTTGCATTGGCCAGATTAGCCTTCGCCTGAAGCAACTCGGCCTCGCGTGCTTTCAGCTTCAGCTCTGCGGTTTCGAGCTCGTATTTACTGATGATATCCTTGCTAACCAAAGGCTTTACCTTTTCCACTTCCAGCCTGGCAGCACTTACCGCCACCTCGGCACTGCTGATGGCTGCCGTGGTGTTGCGCACCGCCTCTTCATACTGCGGACTGCTGACTTTAAACAACAACTGTCCCTTCTTAACTGTGGCCCCTTCATCAACATAAATCGCTTCCAGATATCCGTCGATCTTCGGGCGGATCTCCACATTCTGGCGCCCCTCTAATGTAGCCGGATAATCCGCACGCATAGTGATGTTCTGCGGAGCCAATGTGATCACCTGATAGGTTTTGATTCCCTCGGGCTGTTTCCCCTTTTTGGCTTTTCCACCACATGAAGCAAACAGAAACAAAATCAGGGTAGTACCCCAGATTATCAGGGCTGCTTTTTTTATGGAACTCATATCTTTCGATTTGTGAAGCACAAAAATACCTAAATTTAGGCTTGCTAACTTCATAAAAAGAGCGGGACAACTGAATGGCTAGATTCGTTGGCCCGCTCTGCCTAAGATGCCAACTTTTCCTCAAGTTGGCATCTTTAAAATTTATCTCCTCCCTCTCCCTTTTCCACCTCCGCTTCCATCACACCCCACTGCTGCTCCGCCCCTGCGTCCGCCATTGCCCGTTGAAATGGTTACTCCCCAGGAGGTCAAAAGATCTTTGACTTCCTTGAGATGAGCAGTTCTCATGCTGGTCATATCCTGACGAATGGACAGCTTTTCGGCAACTGTCGCCGAGGCAATCATCTTGGCCCTTAACGTGTTCATTTCAGCCTGGAAGGTGGTGCACTTTTCCAGCAAAATGTTCTTTTGCTCATCGGTCAACTTGGTCGAATTTACCCCGCTGCCGGTGCACATTCCACAAGAACCGTTTCCTCTTCCGTTCTGAGCCTGAAGGCCCAGCGCTCCGGCTGCGATCATAACCACTGCCAGCGCGATTTTCATGCTAACTTTTTTCATTTAACTAAAATTTATAATTACTAATTGATACTTGAATTCTTCTTGTCTCTCCACCAGGGACCACCTCCCTGCCCTCGTCCGGTTTGTGGCCCGCGCCGGCCCGAAGGCAGTTGTACATCCCCTTCAGGATTAATGAGCTTGCGGATAATTCCATACAATTTTTCCTGTTGATCAGGATTACACACTGCTTTTAATCCGAGGTAATACTGAACTGTCAGCTTTTTGAGCTCAGCATGCTTGGTCCCGATTTGTTCCGATAGTGCATTCAACTTGGCAGAGTCGGGCTGCAACTGATTCATTGACTGAAGCAGGGTATCGCGCATCTGACTCATTTCCAAACTGATCGCCCTGGCATTCTGCATATAGGTCCAGTGAATATTCCGGAACGCATTCTGTTGTGTACTATCGAGATTGAGTTCCCCGGTAAAAAACCGGGTCCGCTGATTATCCGGAACTGCCTCTGTACTTTCCACCACAGTACCGGAAGGTTCAACCCGACTTTTTTCAGGCGACCGGTTTACTTGTGTCCATACAGTGATGATCGTTGCAACGTTGGTAATCACCAGAAAAATGATCAGACCGATAAGGAGTTTGCGTTTTT
>JAQWAJ010000242.1 GCA_028707745.1 Bacteroidales bacterium
GATCCAATCTCATGCGATACATCGGCAAATTTATCGAGATCCCAACGCGGGATTTTCACTACGATATAATCGAGAGCCGGCTCAAAACAAGCTGTTGTGGTAAGGGTAACACTGTTTTTCAATTCATGAAGTCCGTATCCGAGTCCCAGTTTGGCAGCCACAAAAGCCAGAGGATATCCCGTGGCCTTTGATGCCAGTGCTGAAGAGCGGCTTAGTCTTGCATTTACTTCGATGACCCGGTAATCTTCGGAATCAGGATCGAGGGCATATTGAACGTTGCATTCACCGACGATTTTGATGTGGCGGATGATTTTGATGGCAAGTGCTCTGAGCTTATGGTATTCAGTATTGGTCAGGGTTTGTGAGGGTGCAACTACGATACTTTCGCCAGTATGGATTCCCAGCGGATCGAAATTCTCCATGTTGCAAACCGTAATGCAATTATCGAACCGGTCGCGAACTACTTCATATTCAACTTCTTTCCATCCTTTGAGCGATTTCTCCACCAGAATCTGCGGGGCCATGGTGAGTGCCTTGGAGGCCAGTTTTTCGAGTTCGATCCGGTTGTCGCAGAAACCGCTGCCCAATCCTCCGAGTGCATAAGCTGAGCGGATGATTACCGGATATCCGAGTTGGTCCGCAGCCACGTAAGCATCTTCAATGGTATTAACGGCGTGACTTTGAATGGTTTTAACACCGATTTCGTCGAGCCGCTCCACAAAAAGTTCGCGGTCCTCCGTGTCGATAATCGCTTTTACCTGGGTGCCGAGTACTTCGACGCCATATTTCTCAAGCACTCCGGATTTATGCAGGGCCACGCCGCAGTTCAGGGCGGTCTGGCCTCCGAAAGCGAGCAAAATACCTTCGGGCCGCTCCTTACTGATGACTTTTTCAACAAAGTACGGGGTCACCGGTAGAAAATAGATTTGATCGGCAATCCCTTCGGATGTTTGTACCGTTGCAATATTCGGATTAACCAGGATGGTATAAATGCCTTCTTCCCTTAAGGCTTTCAAAGCCTGTGATCCCGAATAATCGAATTCGCCTGCTTCCCCTATTTTCAGGGCTCCTGAACCGAGAACCAGGACTTTGCTGTAAGTTTTTGTGCTTTTATCAGTCATGGTTCAATTTTTATAATTAACGATTTTTTCGATGAATTCGTCGAATAAAAACTCTGTATCCGTAGGACCGCTGCTGGCTTCAGGATGGAATTGTGATGAGAAGAATGGTTTTGTTTTATGCCGTATGCCTTCATTGGTCTGATCGTTGAGATTCCTGAACAACGGTTCCCATCCTTCGGGCAGGGTAGAGTCGTCCAGTGCAAAACCGTGATTCTGCGAAGTGATATAGGCTTTGTTGGTACCCACCTGAAGGACCGGTTGGTTATGACTGCGATGGCCATATTTCAGTTTATAGGTATCCCCGCCGGCGGCGAGACCCATCAGTTGATTACCCAGGCAGATTCCGAAAACCGGTTTATCCTGGGCAAGGGCTTTCCGGATGTTTTTAATGGTGATTTCGCACTGTTTTGGATCTCCGGGCCCGTTCGAGATGAAAAGGCCGTCGTATTCCAGAGATTCAATGTTGGTATCCCAGGGAACCCGGATGACTTCGGTGTCTCTTTTTAAGAAGCACCTGATAATGTTGTTTTTGACTCCGCAGTCGATCAGCAGGATTTTGTGTTTCCCGTTTCCGTACCGGATGATTTCCTTGGTACTGACCTGATCAACCAGATTGATGAGGTTTGGATTGATAAACGGAATATCTTCATTGAAAATGATTTTGCCCAGCATGGCGCCCTCTTCCCTCAGATGTTTGGTCAGTGTGCGGGTGTCGATTCCGAAAACGCCGGGGATGTTGAATTCCTTCAACCAGCTTGCCAGGCTCTGATCAGCATTCCAATGGCTATACTCGAAAGAATAGTCTGAAACGATGAGTCCGCTGATGTGTATACTATCCGATTCGAAGAATTTCAACATATTATTCTCGCGCTGTTTACCGGGGACTCCGTAATTACCGATCAGCGGGTAGGTTAGTACCATGATCTGCCCCTGGTACGAAGCATCGGTCATACTTTCGGGATAACCGGTCATAGCCGTATTGAAGACCACTTCGCCGGCAATCGGAACGTCAGCGCCGAATGACCAGCCGTTCCATTCAGTGCCGTCTTCGAGTACGAGTTTAACCGGTTTGCTTGCCGGATGAATTCTATTTGCTTGGATCATTAGATTGAATTTCGTCAGAATACCATGTTTTAGCTTTCTCTCTCAGGTTATAATTGGAACTCATGGTTTCGCCATAAGCTCCGGTTGAACGGATGGCAATCAGATCGCCGCGATGTGTCTCCGGTAAATATACAGCTTTACCAAAACAATCCGATGATTCGCAGATCGGTCCGACTACATCATATAACTTGCCATCTGCTGAGGAAGTTATGTTCTGAATAAGGTGAAAAGCCTGATAAAGTGCGGGCCTGATGAGTTCTGTCATACCGGCATCCAGAATGGCGAAGTGGGTTTTTATGCCTTCTTTAACATATAATACTCTGGATATCAGGCTTCCTGAATGTGCTACCAGTGCTCTGCCAGGCTCAAAATGAACTTCCTGACCGGGTTGCAGATCGAGGTGGTGTTTGAATATTTCGAAGTAGGTTTTAAAATCAGGGCCGTTGCCATCGGGATCTGAATAATTGACACCCAGTCCGCCGCCGACATTAATGCTTTTGGCCATCAGCATTTGACTGGCAAACCAGGATTGTATTTCATTGATCCGGATACACAAACCCTTGAAAACATCGTAATTGGTGATCTGGGAGCCGATGTGAAAATGCAGTCCGACAAACTCAATGTTACGAGCCATAGTCAGAAATCTGACCACCTGCTCACGGTCCCAGGGATTGATCCCGAATTTATTTTCCTCGACTCCGGTAGTTATGTAGTGGTGCGTGTGTGCATCCACGTTCGGATTGATACGAAGAGCCACCCGGGCTTTGACCCCTTTGCGGGCAGCGATTTCATTGATCACTTCGAGCTCCTGAACCGATTCTGAATTGAAACACGAAATTCCATGATCCAGTCCAAGTTCGATCTCCCAGTCGGCTTTCCCGACTCCGGCAAAAACGATGTCGGACGGACTGAATCCGGTTTCCAGCGCCCGGCGGATTTCATATCCGCTCACACAATCTGCCCCGTAGCCAAGTGCGCTGATCCTCTTTAAGATGGGGACATTGGCGTTTGCTTTCAGTGCATAATGGATCCGGTAGCCATATTGGCCTGCCAGTGTGGCTACCTCATGGAGAGTCTGGTCGAGACTGTCGAGATCGTAATAATAAAATGGCGTTTCAAGCTGCTGAAACCGTTCGACCGGAAATTTAGTTTTCATCTGGCTTGAAAAGATAGTTACTCAGGGAGTTAAGAGCTTCGATCTTATCGGAACTCTTGATTAATAACGAGATGTTGTTGTTGCTTGATCCGTAGGAGATCATCCTGATCGGGATGTTCCGGAGGGCTTCAAGCGCCTGAACAGCCATACCTTTACTTTCTCCGATCATATCGCCAACCACACAGATGATGGTTTGATCGTGAACAACTTCTACCGTACCGTAGTTTTCGAGGTCGCCAATGATGTCGGCGAGGTGGTCCGTTTGATCGATGGTCATCGAAACGGATACTTCGGAGGTGGCGATCATATCGATGGAGGTCCGATGGCTTTCGAAGATCTCGAATACTTTCCGTAAAAAGCCGAAAGCCAGCAGCATACGATCGGATTTGATTCTGATGGCTACGATTCCGTCTTTGGCGGCAACCGCCTTGATTCCGGATCCGGTGGTTTCACTGGTGATTAGCGTTCCGGGAGAATCCGGCTCCATCGTGTTTTTCAACCTGACCGGAATATTCTTTTCCTGAGCAGGTTGCACACTGGTTGGATGGAGGATTTTTGCCCCGAAATAGGCAAGTTCAGCAGCTTCGTTAAAAGAGAGGTGGTCGATGCGGCTGGTGCCTTTCACATATCTGGGATCGTTATTGTGAAATCCGTCAATATCGGTCCAGATCTGAATCTCATCAGCCCCGATGGCAGCACCGATAATGGAAGCCGAGTAATCCGATCCGCCGCGTTTCAGGTTGTCAATCTCACCGAAAGCA
>JAQWAJ010000243.1 GCA_028707745.1 Bacteroidales bacterium
TGACAGATGTTAAAAACATCGATATTGCATTTCTACCTATTGGCCTTCCCTATACCATGGCCCCCGGGATGGCCATTGAAGCTGCAAAAATGCTAAAGATCAAAATATTGTATCCATATCATTTCAACACTTCAAACCCCGAAGAAATATTGAAAGCCATGGCCGCATACCCGATTGAAGTCAGATTAAGATCCATGAAATAATCGTGAGGATTCATTCCTTGCATATTAACCCTCCAATTATGAAATTACTATCTTATGTTCTTGTAGCCACTTTAACCTTTTCGGCTGTTCAAGCTCAGGACGTCCGACCGAAAGCCGAAAGAAACCTGGTCGATTTGGTGAATCCTTTAGTTGGCACTGCTTCGAGTTACAGTTTATCACATGGCAATACCTATCCAGCCATCGCCGTTCCATGGGGAATGAATTTCTGGACTCCCCAGACCGGTAAAATGGGTGACGGCTGGGGTTATACCTATCAGTCTGATTCAATCCGCGGGATCAAGGAAACGCATCAGCCAAGTCCATGGATCAATGATTATGGAGCTTTTAGTTTGATGGCGGTCACTGGTGAACTGAAGACCGATCAGTATAAAAGAGCATCGAAATTCAGTCATAGCAAGGAGATATCCAAGCCGAACTACTACCAGGTTTTTCTCGATGACTATGGAGTTAATGTTGAGGTCACCCCGACTGACCGTGCTGCTATGTTTCAATTCACTTTTCCGGCCAGTGATCAATCCTGGATCATTCTGGATGCCTTTCACAAAGGTTCTTCGGTCACGGTTCTACCTGAACAGCGCAGAATTATCGGATATTCAAAGAACAACTCGGGTGGGGTACCGGCGAATTTTGCCAATTACTTTATCCTGGAGTTTGATCAGCCATTTGAAGAATTTGGTACGGTGCTGAATGGCCAGAATCAGTTGAATTTGTCCACTGCAACCGGGAAACACACGGGCGCCTTCATCCGTTTTCAAACAAAGGCCGGACAGATGATTCATGTGAAGGTGGCTTCTTCTTTTATCAGTCCGGAGCAGGCTGAATTGAACCTCAACCGGGAGATCGCCGATCGTACTTTCAACCAGATCAGGCAATCGGCTGCTGATCTTTGGAACGAGCAGATGAACCGTATCTGGATCGATGGTGGCACTCAGGCTCAGCAGATTACTTTTTACACTGCCCTTTATCACACTCTTTTATTTCCCCGGAAGTTCCATGAACCTGATGCGACTGGCAAGATCATGCATTACAGCCCTTACAACGGTAAGGTTCTTCCCGGATATCTTTACACCGATAATGGTTTCTGGGATACATTCAGGGCCGTATTCCCCTTCTTCACGCTAGTCTATCCGGATCATAACGAGCGCGTGATGGAGGGTTTGGTGAACACCTACAAAGAGAGCGGCTGGTTACCGGAATGGGCATCACCAGGGCACCGAAATTGCATGGTCGGCAGCAATTCAGCTTCTCTGATCGCAGATTCCTATATCAAAGGAATCAGAGGTTATGACATCAATACCTTGTATGAAGCTATTCTGAAAAACACAGAAAACGAAGGACCTATGCATTCAGTCGGGCGTTTTGGTGTCAGTTATTACAATAAACTGGGATATGTCCCATATGATGTAAACGTAAACGAGAATGCCGCACGCACGCTCGAGTATTCCTATGATGATTTTACAATCTGGAAACTGGCGCAGGCATTAAACCGGCCACAGGAAGAAATCGATCGTTTTAAACAGCGGGCCGGAAATTATCGGAACCTGTTCGATAAATCAACGAACTTTATGAGAGGGAAAAATCAGGATGGTTCCTGGCAAACTCCGTTTGTTCCGGAAGCCTGGGGCGGAGCCTTCACCGAAGGAAGTTCATGGCATTATACCTGGTGCGTATTTCAGGATCCCCAGGGTCTGATTGATTTAATGGGTGGCGATAAAGCGTTTGTGGCCAAACTCGATTCAGTTTTCACCATGCCTCCGATATTTGATTGCTCCTATTATGGCTCTGAAATACATGAGATTACGGAGATGGTCAACGGCAAAATGGGGCAGTATGCTCATGGTAATCAACCTATTCAGCATGCAATCTATCTTTATGATTATGCCGGAACTCCCTGGAAAGCACAGTGCCATCTGCGAGAGGTAATGAACAGATTTTATTCTCCTGAACCTGATGGGCTTTGTGGGGATGAAGATAATGGTCAGACCTCTGCCTGGTACGTTTTCTCTGCTATGGGAATGTATTCTGTATGCCCGGGTCAGCCTGAATATGCGCTGGGCTCACCCTTATTCGACAAGGTGACTCTAAATCTGGACAACGGGAAACAGTTTATTATTCAGGCAAACCACAATCTGCCTGAAAATGTTTATATCGATAAAGCCACTCTGAATGGTAAGGATTATTCGAGGAATTATCTGAAACATGAGGACATCAGGCAAGGAGGAAAACTGGTTTTTGATATGAGTCAGAAACCAAACCTTAAACGAGGTACCGGAGTGAGCGACCGGCCATATAGCATGTCAAGATAGAAAAACGGAAACCGGAGACCGAAGGAGACAACTTTTCATCTCCTTCGGTCTCCGGTCTCCTGTCTCCTGTCTCCGGTCTCGCTATTTTATCCGGATATAGTCGATCCCAACCATATAGCGGGCTTCGGCTTTGGGCTGTTTGCCGGTTATTTCGATCTGAATGGTGTTGATGCCTGGTTTCAGATGGAATTTGCCCAGTTTAACCAGCTCAGTGGTTACTTGTTTGGCAGGATCGGTATGATATCCTTTGAAAACTATATTTGACGGCTGGTCGTTGATCATGAGTTTGAAGTCGCCGTAATCGATTGCTTTTGTGAAATTGCCGGTAAGGGTATAATCTCCTTCCTTGGCCATTTCAAATTCCGCTTTCATGGAATCTTTCACGTTCCCATCCATCCACCAGAGTTGTGAATTATTGCTCCAACCCCATGAGGTTGAGCCTTGAACTTCCCATGAACCTGCCGAAATGCTGACGACGCGCAGGTGTTCTCCCTCCAGAATGCCTTCAGCATTGGCTACCGGCGGATAAAGATTCTCCCGTTTGAGCGAAACAGGGATTTTTACCACTGCCGGATCTGGTGCTACCAGACATTTACCGCCCGGTTTCATATACCAGTAGGAAACGACAGCATAGTTAACCTTTGTGGCGGCCCAATGCCAGAGTTCCATATCGAATTTCAGACTTGTGGTGAAAGGAACTGCGTCAAGCAAACGATGACGCATGTTAATGGTCATTCCGGTATGAAAATTTCCTGATCCGTCAGGTTGTGCGATCAGGAAATGGCTGAACACCTCCGGCCTGCACCAGGCATATCCGATATAGTCTTCTGTACCTGTACCGATGGCCGATGGTAATTTTTCACCGTCAACATATACTTTTTCATCGCCTTCACCCCACCAGGCATCTGCCGTATTGAAGATCGTGATTGCATCCCCGGCATATTGCCCCTGGCCTTCCAGTTTAACGAAATTGATGTCTTCATGAATATCCTTGATGTGATCTCCCCGGTAACCTTTTGCATCGATCCCGTTGTATTCATGCCAGATTGCACCAAAGTGCATCGAATTGGAGTTCCACTTATATTTACCGGTGAGTATCGTTGCTGCCTGTATGGTGACGGATTGATCACCGAGATTGATGAGTTCGACAATCGCTTCTTTTTGGAATGGCATTACCCAGAATGATTTCAGGTCGCCGGATTCAAGGGCAGATGTATGGTAAGTCCTGTAGGGTCTGAGCTGATATCCGGTTCCAAAGAAATCCCCAACCGGAGACCATACTGTTCGTTCCCCGTCGAATGTGATCTGTAGAACTGTTGAACGATAGGCCTGGGGTTGATTATCAGCCTTAATCCGGAGTGTCAATTCATCGATTGCAGCAGGTCCTTTGATGTTTAGTTTTATAGATTCTCCGGCGGCAAGGATTTTATCCGGCTGGTTAGTTAATGATAGCTTTTCGAAGGTCACCTTTCTGTCGGGTACCGATTCGCTCAGGCTTTTCTGTGCCAGATCGAGCTGAGTTTTATAGGTTTTAAGGTCGGCCATCGAGAAAGATTGTACCTGTGCTACGGCGTTGTAAGTCCGGTAATCGATATTGTAATAAACAGAAG
>JAQWAJ010000244.1 GCA_028707745.1 Bacteroidales bacterium
CGCCGAATTTCTTACAGCGCTGGCGGGATCGGCCGGAACACTTGCAATCCTCGCTGTTACAGGCTTGGGATATCTGGTATTGCTTTTCAGGCTTACCCCTGAACACCTCAAACGGGCCGATAAGGTTCCTGCGGTTATCCCGGTTCCGGATTCGTTACCCGATGAAAATGACGAATTTAAGGTCACCGACCTATCCACTGAAGATACTGTAAATAAGGACATTACCGATCTGTCTGTGACTAAACAGATCGACGAAAACGATTCTGTTCAGGTCGATTTCGACCCCGACAAGAACGTTACCGTTCCCGATTTCCCGGAGATTGATTTCGATCAGGAATCCGATGGACCTGCCATGACCGTGACGGATGCTGCAAAAGCCACTGAAGAAAGCGCTGCATTAAAAGCTCCGATGGGTGATTATGACCCCACACTGGAGCTCTCCGGATATAAGTTTCCGGGATTCGACCTGCTCCACGACCATTCGATCGGACAATCAAAAGTCTCTGACGATGAATTGATCAGCAACAAAAATAAAATTGTTGAGACCCTGGCCAATTACAAGATTAAGATCGAGAAGATCAAGGCAACCATCGGCCCGACGATCACCTTGTACG
Source organism: Bacteroidales bacterium (assembly GCA_028707745.1). Taxonomy (GTDB): domain Bacteria; phylum Bacteroidota; class Bacteroidia; order Bacteroidales; family UBA12481; genus UBA12481. Next base: position 615 of record JAQWAJ010000244.1, read on the forward strand.
AAATCATTCCTGCCCCGGGGGTTCGTATATCCAAAATTAAAAATCTGGAGGATGATATTGCACTGAGTTTATCGGCATTGGGCATCAGAATTATTGCACCAATACCTGGCAGAGGCACTATCGGTATTGAAGTGCCGAACCGGAAACCGGAAACGGTATCCATGCAAACGGTTCTGGCTTCAAAGAAATTCCTGGATAACGATTACGAGCTGCCTGTTGCGCTTGGAAAGACTATCAGTAATGAGACTTTCACCTTCGACCTTGCCAAGATGCCCCATTTGTTGGTAGCAGGAGCCACCGGACAAGGAAAATCGGTCGGGATCAATGCCATCATCACCTCCCTGCTCTACCGGAAACATCCGTCGCAGCTGAAATTTGTGATGATCGACCCTAAAAAAGTGGAACTCACGCTCTATTCAAAACTCGAGAAACACTATCTGGCCAAGCTTCCTGATTTCGATGAGCCGATTATCACCGATACACAGCACGTGATCCGGGTGCTGCAATCGCTCAGCGCCGAAATGGACAACCGCTACAACCTGCTGAAGAAAGCGGAGGTCAGAAACATCAAGGAATACAACGATAAATTCGTTAAGCGGCGTCTGAACCCTGAAAAAGGGCACATGTTTATGCCTTACATCGTTCTGGTGATCGATGAGTTTGCTGACCTCATCATGACTGCCGGCAAGGAGAATGAAATTCCGCTTACCCGAATTGCCCAGCTGGCCCGTGCGGTAGGGATACACATGATCATTGCCACGCAGAGGCCTTCCACCAATATCATCACCGGTACCATCAAGGCCAATTTCCCTGCACGTATTGCGTTCCGGGTACCTTCAATGATTGATTCACGCACTATTCTCGACAGTCCGGGAGCCAACCATCTGGTGGGTCGCGGCGATATGTTGATTTCGATGGGCGCCGATCTGGTCAGGGTGCAGTGCGCCTATATCGAAACCGATGAAGTGGAAAACCTGACCAACTTTATCAGTAACCAAAGAGGATACCCGATGGCATGGCCGCTTCCGGAACCGGAAACCGAAAGCCAGGACTCCTCCTCAGAAGTCAATATGGATAAATTAGATGAACTCTTCGAGGAAGCAGCACGGCTGGTAGTATCATCCGGACAGGGATCCACCTCCTCGATCCAGCGAAAATTCTCTATCGGATATAATCGCGCCGGCCGCATCATGGACCAGCTGGAAGCCGCTGGAGTTGTCGGACCTGTTGATGGCAGCAAGCCACGCCAGGTTTACTACCAGGATCTGTACACGCTGGAAAAAATGTTAAACCAACGTAGTTAATCCAATCATGAAAAAATCAGTTATTGCAATTTTCGCCATTCTGGTTATCCCTTTCAGTATATACGCGCAAAGCCAGTACGATTCAAAAGGATTGATGGACCGGATCGCCAAAAAGTTGCAAACCTATACATCAGTTAAAACAGATTTCAGTTTTACCCTGTCGAATCCCGAACAGCAAATCAATGATACCCGTGACGGATCGCTGTTCCTGTGCGGAGAAAAATACCGTCTGAACATCATGGGGATTCTTGCCATCTGTGACGGCACCACCTTATGGACCGTCAATGAAGAGCTTAAAGAAGCCAACATCATCGATCCCGAAGATAATGACATGTTCAATCCAAAGAGTATTTTCACCCTTTATGAAAAAGACCTGAAATACGAGCCGGTATCGGCTGTCGGAGACAAGGTTGTTATCGACCTTCTTCCAATGGGTATCGATGAATCATACTCCAAAATCAGGATGGAACTGATTAAATCCAGGGAACAGATCGACAAGGTGATTTACTACTCAAAAGATGGCAATCAGTACGTAATCAAACTGAAAACATTTGCTACCAACATTCCGGCTGATAACAAGACCTTTATATTTGACACCAAACAATTTCCAGGAGTTAAAGTTTTCGATATGAGATAGATAACTTAATCCCGAAATCATGTCATCAGCATTGCTTGTCCTTTTTTACCTGTTAGCCTCGGCATTGATCGTATTTCTCTGCAACCGGTTCAAATGGATGAATAGTGTGGGTCCGATCATCTGGGCTTATGGTATCGGGCTGATTATCGGAAGCATCCACATTCTCCCCGAAGGGTCGCTGAAATCTTTGAATTCCATTACCGAAGTAGCCGTTCCGCTGGCCATTCCGCTGATTCTGTTCTCCCTTAATTTTAAAAAATGGGTTAAGCTGGCAAAAACCACCTTTATCTCCATGCTTACCGCATTTTTCGGGGTGCTGGCGGCTATCGTCATCGGCTTCTTCATTTTCAGGGATAGCATTCCTGAACCCAATAAGGTTGCCGGAATGCTGACCGGTGTTTATATCGGCGGCACGGCAAACATGTTTGCTATCAAAACTGCCCTGGAGGTTGACAATAATCTGTTTATTCTCGTACAGACTTATGATATGGTGATCTGCGGCGTTTCGCTCATGCTCATCCTGACGGTGGCTCAGCGGGGGCTCGAACTGATTTTGCCTAAGTTTAATATGTCAGCAGCCGTTGAAAAATCCGGACTGGATTTCCAGGAAGAATCCGAATTTGATTCCTATACCGGCATTTTCAGGAAAGAAACATTGTTACCACTCCTGGTTGCCCTTCTGCTGTCAGGAGTCATTGTAGCCATCGGACTGGCAATCATGTCACTGGTTCCCGAAAGCTCAAAGATGGTTGTAGTGATCCTGACTATTACCACATTAGGACTTGGCGCTTCATTCATTCCAAAAGTGAATCGCATAAAAAAAACATTCCAATTGGGTATGTACCTGATTGTTGTGTTCAGCATGGCCATTGCTTCGATGGCCGATATCAGGATGATATTCAATATGGCTGACGGACTATTCTTTTATGTTTTAATCGCGGTTTTCGGGAGCCTGATCCTTCAGGTTGTCCTGAGCAAGTTCCTTAAAATCGATGCCGATACCACCATTATCACCAATACCGCATTTATTTTTTCAGTTCCATTCATACCACTCGTGGCAGGTGCACTAAAAAACAAGGAGATCATCATTTCAGGCATTGCTGTAGGAATCATCGGTTATGCAGCCAGCAATTACCTGGGAGTTACCGTATCATACCTTTTGGGCCTTTTAATGTAATCTGCCATGAAATCAACCTCTCATTTTTCATACATGACTAATCAGGATAAGCTTAAAGCACTCCGAAAATTAATGGCAGACCATGGCCTTGATTGTTATATTATCCCGGCTTCAGACCCGCATCAGAGCGAATACATTCCCGCATGCTGGCAATTCCGTTCCTGGATTTCCGGGTTTACCGGATCTGCCGGAACCATTGTGGTGACAGCCGACGAAGCCGGCTTGTGGACCGACTCCCGGTATTTTCTGCAGGCTGAAAAGCAATTGAAAGGAAGTGGAATTGAACTCATGAAACTGAAAATTCCACATACCCCCGAACATGTGACCTGGATCGCCACTACCCTGCCTCCAAAGGCTAAGGTGGGTATTGACGACTGGTTCTTTT
>JAQWAJ010000245.1 GCA_028707745.1 Bacteroidales bacterium
CATCTTATTTACCCTAAAGTTACTTAATTTATAATGTTAACTTCGCATCAGATAAGTATTAAATTTATGAGAGTCCCATCACCGCTCCGATTGGTTCTGTATATGTCAGCCGTTATTTTGCTGATTATTTCAGGAACTTACATTATTCTGTCTGCTGCCGGACTGAATGTCATCAACTGGAAATTCTTCCTGTGGTTTATTCCGATCATCTTTTTACTGATTTTTTTGTTTATCAGATCGGTGATGCACAATTATCTGTCTGACAAGATCAAACTTATTTATAAAACCATTCAGAATCTCAAACTCAGTAAAGAAGAGAAACGAAACAAGCAGATTGATTTGTCAACTGATGTGCTGAGTACTGTTGAGCAGGAAGTTCAGGACTGGGCGGAAAGTAAGCGTACGGAGATCGAGCAGCTCCGAAAGCTGGAGACTTATCGCCGGGAGTTTCTCGAAAATGTTACGCATGAACTCCGGACACCTCTCTTCAATATACAAGGCTATATTTCGTCGTTGCTCGACGGTGGTCTGGAAGATGCAACTGTCAACCGGGAATATCTGGCAAAAGCAGAGTCCAATGTTGACCGCATGGTTGAGATGATTGAGGATCTCAGGATCATTTCAAAGCTGGAGAGCGGTGAGATGCAGCTGGATGAATCCAATTTCGATCTGTATTCCCTTTGCAAGGAGGTTTATCACCAGCTTGAGGATCAAGCGAAATCCAAAGATATTTCCCTCGTCTTCGGGGCTGAAACTAAGGTTGGATTCTTCGTTTATGCCGACCGTGAAAAAATCAGACAAGTGCTGGTTAACCTGGTGACCAACTCCATCAAATATGGGATTGAAAATGGCCGGACGAAGATTTCGATTTACGATATGGAGGATAATTTCCTGGTTGAGGTTGCTGATAATGGTATCGGAATTGAAGAAAAACATCTTCAACGAATTTTCGAACGTTTCTACCGCGTTGACAAAAGTCGTACCCGGGCTGAAGGGGGTACCGGTCTGGGGCTGGCTATTGTCAAGCATATTGTTGAGGCTCATGATCAAACCGTCAATGTGAGAAGTACTGAGGGATTGGGTTCTACGTTCTCTTTTACGATAAAAAAATCGTAATACCATAGTTTTTCGTACCTTTGCGCCCTAAAATTTTTTTACATGCCTTTAAATAAGCTAAGAAACATCGGTATCGCCGCTCATATCGATGCCGGAAAAACCACTGTCAGTGAACGAATTCTCTTCTATACAGGTATAAACCGGAAGTTGGGCGAGGTCCATGATGGTCAGGCTACCATGGACTTTATGAAGCAGGAGCAGGAAAGAGGAATCACCATTGCTTCAGCAGCCATTACTACTTTTTGGAAAGAACATCAGATCAACTTAATAGACACCCCCGGACACGTAGATTTCACGGTTGAAGTAGAACGTTCGCTCCGGGTAATCGACGGCATGATTGCCGTGTTTTGCGCTGTCGGAGGAGTTCAACCGCAGAGTGAAACAGTATGGCATCAGGCTGACCGGTATAAAGTGCCCCGTATCGGTTATGTGAATAAACTAGACCGCACCGGTGGTGATTTCATGGAGGTTGTAGCCCAAATGAACACCAACCTCGATGCAAATGCCATCGCCTTTCAGTTGCCAATCGGAGTTGAAGAAGATTTCCAGGGTATTATCGATATCATTGAACGGAAAGCTTATGCTTTCACCGATCATGACAGGATCGAGATGGCGATTCCTGAAGAGTATCTTCCCCGTGTTGACGAAGCCAGATCCTATTTAATTGAGAAACTATCGGATTACAATGATGAAATCATGAATCTGTTTCTTGAAGATCAGGATGTTAGCTCTGAATTGATTAAGAAAGCTGCTCGTGAAGCCACCATCAAACTGTTGATTACTCCGGTTTTTTGCGGTTCCGCCTATAAAAACAAAGGAATTCAGTTACTGTTGGATGCCGTGATCGATTACCTGCCTTCACCCGTTGATAAAGGCGCTGTTGTTGGAACGGATATTAACGATCTGGAGAAATCGCATATTCGCTGCCCCTCTTCAAAAGAGCCTTTTTCCGCACTGGCATTTAAATTGATTACCGATCCGTTTGTCGGACAGCAGACCTTTGTAAGGATATACTCCGGAAAGCTGACTAACGGTATGCCCATCCTCAATTCCACCAAAGGCAAAACCGAAAGGATCGGCCGTATCATGAGGATCCATGCCAAAGACCGGGAAGAAATCCATGAAGCGGGTCCCGGTGAAATTGTTGCCCTCATCGGCATGAAGATTACGAAAACCGGTGATACCCTATGCGATCCGGAACATCCGATATGTCTCGAAAATATCACTATCCCGCCGGCAGTTATCGAGCTTAAAATTACTCCGCCTACCCAGAAGGAACAGCAGAAGATGGGAGAAGCTCTCAGAAAACTCTCCAATGAAGATCCTTCGTTTACGGTACGGGTTGATGAGGAAACCAATGAGACTATCATAGCCGGAATGGGTGAGTTGCACCTCGAAATAATCGTTGACCGGATGAAGCAGGAATTCGGTGTGGATGCTGTAGTAGGAGAACCTGCTGTAGCCTTCCGTGAAACTCTTCAGGACGAGGTGGAGTGCAGTTACAAACATTCCAAACAAACTGGTGGAAAAGGACAGTTTGCACATGTCGTTATGCGCATTGAACCAAATCCCGGCAAAGGATTTGAATTCATCGACAAGGTTAAGGGTGGTTCAATTCCTGCCGAGTATATCCCGTCAGTCGAAAAAGGTATCCTTAAAACCCTCGAACTTGGTATTCTGGCCGGATCTCCTGTTGTTGATGTTAAGGTTGTCCTTCTCGACGGAGGTTTTCACCCGGTTGATTCCAGTGACTTTGCTTTCCAAACCTGTGCATCGATCTGTTTCAAACAGGGCTTTATGAAGGCTCGTCCGGTTCTGTTGGAACCCGTGATGAAAATTGAGGTAAACACTCCTGATGATTATATCGGTGAAATCGTTGGAAACCTTAACCGTCGACGCGGTAAGATTGAATCCATGAGGCGTCATCGTAAGGGATCGCAGAAAATTGACGGATTTGTTCCGCTTCAGGAAATGTTCGGATATTCAACTGCTCTGCGAAACCTGTCGAGTGGCCGTGCTAACTATTCCATTGAGTTCTTCCAGTATATGCCGGTTCCGCCGTCGATGCAGGTTGAGCAATTGGAAAAGATCCGTAAAGCCAAGGAAAACAAGTAATTGCTGATATCATTCAGTTTTATTCTCAGGTTTGGCGCGATATACCCATGAATACGGGAATATCGCGCCAAATCATTTTAACAAGTTTCGCCATCTGACTGTTGGAGTTGATTTGTTTTTGTATTTTGTTAATCGTAATTCATCACGATTATGAAATTCAAATCATTAATTCTGATTATCATAGCCGGTATTGCTTTTTCATGCAAGCCTGCTCATCATGATATCCGAATATCCCAATTTCTCATAGATTCCATAAAAAGCCAGGAAATCCCCGACAGCCGTGTGGAAGTCCTTCATATTAAAGCTTCATATATCGGCAACGACCTCCTGCTGAAAGGAAGAACCACAAAACCGGAAGCTGTATCTAAACTCGAAGCCAGGCTAAAACAGCAACAGGTCAGTTTCATCGACAGCATCGTCAGGCTGCCGGATCCGGCTCTGGGAGATAAAACCTGGGCATTGGTCAATCTCACAGTGGCCAATCTCAGAACAGAACCGGCACATGCTGCTGAAATGGCAACACAGGCGCTGATCGGAACCCCGTTGAAAGTTCTGCAAAAAGAGAAAACCTGGTATCTGGTTCAGACTCCTGATCAATACATCGCCTGGATCGACTCGGTTGAAATCGAACCGCTTACCGCCGCTGAAATCAAAATCTGGAAAGAATCTGATAGACTCATCTATCTGAAAGACAACGGTGTAATACTGAACAGCACGGAGCGAAATGCACGTCCGGTATCCGATATGGGGATGGGTGGAATTGTGACGGTCGATAAAAACGGCAAACGAAAGGGTTCCAGCATTCCCATTGAACTGCCCGATGGTCGCAAAGGATTTATGAACAGCAAGGATTGCCGGAATTTCAAAGAGTGGAG
>JAQWAJ010000246.1 GCA_028707745.1 Bacteroidales bacterium
GGTACGCCTAAGAATACGGATAACCAAACTTACGGGATTGCCTTTGCCATTTACGGGCTGTCGGAACATTTTCGGGCCACGCAGAACCGAGAGAGCCTGGACGAGGCCATTGGACTCTACCGATGCCTGGAAGTTCATGCTTTCGACCCTGAATACGGCGGGTATATCGAATCATTTACTCGCGACTGGCAGAAGCCGGAAAGGTATGGCTATGACGGCGCGGGGGTGGCAGTCAAGACGATGAACACGCATATCCATGTGCTGGAGGCTTACACGAATCTGTACCGGGCCTGGAAGGATGAGGGGCTGCACCGGCAACTGAAGGCTTTGACGGAGGTGCTGATCAACAGAATCTATGATCCGCGAACACATCACCAGATGCTTTTCTTCAACAGGGAATGGCAAAGCCTGGAAGATATCGATTCGTATGGCCACGATATTGAAACGTCGTGGTTGCTGACTGAGGCGGCTGAGGTACTGGGAGATGCTGAACTGCTGTCGAGGACGAAAAAGATCGCTATCGACCTGGTTGATACCCAGATGAAGGAGGGCATGAATCCGGACGGTTCGTTGATCTATGAACGGAACGGCGATCATTTCCGACGAGATTTACAGTGGTGGTGTCAGGCGGAAAGCGTGAACGGGCTGCTGAATGCCTGGCGGATATCGGGGGATGGAAAGTATCTGGAGTCGGCAGTCCACACATGGAACTGGATAAAAGACAACATGATCGACCGGAAATACGGTGAGTGGTATAGCTCTGTTTCGGAAGACGGGAAGGCGGATGTGTATGGACTGAAGGCCAGTATGTGGCGCTGCCCTTATCACAACAGCCGGATGGGACTCAGTATGATTGATGTGGTTGATAAGAAATAATTTTGTTCAAAAGAAACTGCATAATTATGAAAAAAATCGGTTATCTATTTATTTTTTTATGGATTGGCCTTGGGGTATATGCCGGAAATTATAAAAGTTTTAAAGTTTCAGTATATACCCGCGCATATGAAGTCGCAAAGATGAAAGATATGCATTGGCTCGACTCGACCTGGACAGCAATTTCAGCCCAAGTGAAGGTTGACAGGATTTATTTGGAAACGCACCGCGATCTGCTGATTGTCCCGGATAAAACCATAGAGCAGGCTAAAAAATATTTTCAGGATCGTGGTATTGAGGTAGCAGGCGGCATTACCTATACGATCAATGAATCAAACAATTTTCAGACGTTTTGTTACACCAATCCGAAAAACCGGGAAAAAGTGAAAGAGATTGCGGAATACACGGCTAAACATTTTGATCAGTTTATTTTGGATGATTTCTTTTTTACCAACTGCAAGTGTGATCTGTGCATCAAAGCAAAAGGGGATATGAGTTGGACGGAATACCGGACAAAGTTAATGACGGAGGCTGGTCAGGATTTAGTGATCAACGCAGCAAAGAAGGTGAATCCGGAGGTTAAGATCATTATTAAATATCCAAACTGGTACGATCATTTTCAGGGTTTGGGATTTGATTTGGTTCATGGGCCGAAGATCTTTGACGGCATCTGGACCGGAACTGAAACCCGTGATCCGTCTTCGACCCAGCATTTACAACAGTACCTGGGATATAATATTTTCCGGTATTTTGATAATCTTCGTCCAGGTTTTAATTTTGGTGGCTGGGTTGACGGAGGCGGAGTGCAAATGGGAATGGATAGGTATGCAGAGCAGTTATGGATCACCTTGTTTGCCAAGGCTCCGGAAATCGTTTTGTTTGACTACAGGCAGCTTTTAAATACAAAGATCAGGGAATCCTACCGGACGCCATGGCAAGGTGAAGGTACCAGCTTTGACTGGGATACGATGATAAAACCCGTAAAACAAAAAGACGGATCAACAGTCGTCTCAACCACCATTGCCCGGGCTGCAGGAGTTACCTTTGATGCCGTGGACCAGTTTCTCGGGAAACTGGGCAAACCTGTCGGAATAAAATCGTATAAGCCTTATTATTCACTGGGGGAGGATTTTCTTCCAAACTATCTGGGAATGATCGGCCTTCCGATGGATATGCATCCGGAATTTCCAATGGATCAGAAAGTGGTGCTGCTGACGGAACAGGCTAAATATGATCCGGATATTATCAGTAAAATAGAAGGTCAGTTAAAGCGGGGAGGGGATGTGGTTATTACCAGCGGCCTTTTGAAAGCGATCCCAGAAAAAATTGCAGATATTGCCGAGCTTCGTTGTTCGGATCTAAAAGTCATTGTGAATGATTTTGGTCGTGACGGAAAGTCGGCAAAAGAGATCCTGATCCCTCAGGTGGCTTACCTGACCAATGATGCCTGGGAAGTGGTTTCCGCAGGCAATAATCCACTGAAAGACGGGGTGATTGGCTATCCGATGATGCTGAGGGCAAAATATTCGATAGGAAATTTATATGTGATGACCATCCCTGACAGTTTCGGGGATTTATATGAACTGCCCGCTCTGGTGCTGGATGAGTTTCGCCGGATCCTGAGTCGTGATCTTGGCATTCGCATTGAGGGACCTTCGAAAGTTTCGTTATATGTTTATGACAACGGAACTTTTATTGTTGAATCATTCCGTGATAATCCGGTAACGATTCAGGTAGTTACTAATGAGCAGGTGAACTTCATCAGGGATATTATAAATGATTCAATAATTCGTTTTCATGCAGATATAAAGGATGAAAGTCCGTCTTCGCGGGGAGAGGTAAAACCGACCCGTTCATTTGAGGTAACCATTATGCCTCATTCGTACCGGGTGTTTAAAAAGAGCTGGTCAGATTGAAGGGAGTAAAAGGAAAAAAATGGAATGGGAATTTAAAAAAGATGGGAACGGACAAACGGTCAATGTAATCGAAAAAATGTATTTGCTGGATGTCAATTAGCGAATTAAAGAAAAAATTCCTCGAAATAGATTTAATAACCTGATGATTGTACTAAATTTATAATTCGAAATATGGCGAATGTTTTAAGTCGCAGGTTTAGTTTTTATGTATTTTCTGATGACAGTTGGATTATGAAGATCATAAAAAAGTACAGAATATCAGGAATGATTTAACTGATGTTTTTCAAGCATCTTACTAAAATAAAACAGCAATTGCCCTCATAGGAGGAGCGCAGAGCAGAGTTCGACGTCCGGAAACGGGTGGACAGGAACAGGAAAATAGAGATTAAAAATGTACAATAGCAATAATCAGAATTGAAATGAGAAAAAAAGTAAAACTTCAAAGGCTTCGCCATTTATTTTTTGTTGTCAGAATGATCGCGGTTTTCCTGTTACTGAATTTGTTGGTTGCAAACAACGTTTTGGCCCAAACCGAAGTGATGGCCTGGGGCAACCTGACCGGAATAAGGGTCGAAGGCCAGTTAATGGAATTTGAAACGAGCCTGAGCGTGGTTGGAAAAGACTGGGTCTCTGTTACAGTAACCGGAAAGGAAAAGCAGCAGCCAAAATACCACCGGGAAGGGGAAACCCAGACCGTGAACACGGAAATGGGGGGAATTAAGTTTGTCCAGTCGGTCAGGGAGAACGGAACAGGTAGTGCCATTGTTGACATCAGGTCCATTGCACAAAAAGATACTTTAATAGAGGGCGTGTACTTTTGCATTGATCTTCCCGGGAGATATTATTCGGACGGGACTGTCCGGATAAATGGTTCATCACAGGAACAGGCAATTTCAGCATTATGCTCAGACGGGAATAAACCCCGTAAATTTTCGGTTAAATCAATAACCCTGGGATCGGCGAAACGTGGGTTGGCGCTGACTTTCAATACATCGTCGGACATTTTCATCCGAAAGGAGAATGGCTCGCAGGGGTTTCAACTGTATGTGGGGCTGATGGGTGCAAAAATTAAAAAAGGGGATGAAGCACAGAAGACCATCACCATTAAAGCTTCGGGGGAGATTGATAAACAGCCTGTTGAGATTGTTCTGGATGCCGGTCACCCGGGGCGGAAGTTTGCCGGGTTTGGAGGTAATTTCAGGTTGCAAAACCCGGATGCCGATCCGCAGGTGATCAGGTATTGTCTCGATCATATGCGGGTTGCCTGGGGAAGGGTGGAGATGCCATGGAGCCTTTGGCAGCCGGACGAAAAT
>JAQWAJ010000247.1 GCA_028707745.1 Bacteroidales bacterium
CCAGGAGCGATGATAATTTCGAAGAAAAGGGTATTAATCAGTACAGCAGTCTCCGTATCTATAGTCCTGTTGGTCACAATAATACCGCCGTAAGCCGATAACGGATCAGCCGCCAGAGCTTTCTTCCAGGCTTCCGAAAGTGTATTGGCACTGGCAATGCCACACGCATTATTATGTTTCAGAATTCCTAAGGTGGTATCCTCGAAGTCATCGATCAGCGCCAGGGCTGCGTCGATGTCGAGCAGATTATTGTAGGAGATTTCCTTCCCATGCACCTGTTCAAAAATCTGATCAATATCGCCGTAAAACACCCCTTTCTGATGAGGGTTTTCACCGTAACGCAAAGTGCGGGCAGGTTCGGCTGCTTTTCTGAAATTCTGTGGGTGATCACCACCCAGATAATTACTGATCGCGCAATCATACCCACTCGAAACGGCAAACGCTGCTGCTGCAAATTCTGCCCGGTCGGTTCTGGTTGTTATACCATTCTTTTCCACTAGTAAGCTGGTAAGCTTTGCATAATACTCCCTCGAAGGCACGATCAAAACATCCTCATAATTTTTAGCAGCTGCCCTGATCAGCGAGATCCCTCCGATATCAATTTTCTCGATAATCTCCGGAAGTGAAGCTCCGGATGCCACGGTTTGCTCAAACGGATAAAGATCCACGATCACCAGGTCGATCTCCGGGATATCCCAGGTTTTCATGCTCTCCAGATCAGATTCGTTGTCCCTGCGTGCCAGAATGCCCCCAAAAACCTTTGGGTGCAAAGTTTTTACCCGACCTCCGAGAATGCTCGGATAACCGGTCAGCAATTCAACCCGCTGAACAGGTAAATTCAATGATTCAATAAAGTCTGCCGTGCCGCCTGTACTGATCAGCTTAACACCCAGCTGATGCAGCCTGGAGAGAATCTCATCCAGATTATCTTTGTGGTAAACAGAGATCAGCGCACTGCCTATTTGCTTTTCCTTATCCACCCTTCTAAATTTTAATTGGCAAATTTACTAAAAATAGGCACATTAATAACTTACTCCCCCACCCATTGCTTAAAAAACACTATTTTCGCAGATAATGAAACGAGGAATCAAAGGTATCGTGATATGGGTCAGAATAATTCGTGAAAGCACGGCTTTCGCGGTTCATTCCCTGATCTCCAATAAGCTTCGCACCATCCTGTCGCTACTGGGCATCACCATTGGAATCTTTGCAATCGTTTCAGTCTTCACGGTAGTCGACTCCCTGGGCCGGACCATCAAAAAGAACATCTCCGAGCTCGGCGACAACGTGGTTTATATCGAAAAATGGCCAATGGCATTCGGCCCCGGATTCCAATGGTGGAAATATATTCAGCGCCCCGAACCCGAGCTTCGCGAAATGGATGAAATTATGGAGCGTGCACGAACGGTGGAATCGTCGGCTTTTAGTTTACAGTACCAGCGAACCCTCAGCTTTGAGAATAGCTCAATCCCGGAAACCTGGATACTCGCAGTCTCTGATGACTATGACAAAATCCGTTCATTTGATGTGGAAGAAGGGAGGTTCTTCTCTCTGTCAGAATTCCGGAGCGGAAAAGATGTAGCCGTCATCGGCCGGAAAATTGCCGACGACCTGTTCCCAGGCATAAGCCCCATCGGAAAAACCTTCGAGGTATCCGGAGCAAAAGTTACTGTGGTTGGCGTATTTAAAAAGGAGGGTGAAGGAATCAACGCCGGAAGCCACGACGAAATCACCATGATCCCGCTGAATTTTGCCCGTACCCAGGTAAATATGCGTAGCTCGAATATTAATCCAACCCTCATGGTGAAATCAAAACCGGGCATCTCCATCGATGAACTGTCCGATGAACTCACCGGAATTATGCGGTCGATCCGTAAACTCAAACCCATGGAGGAAGATAACTTCGCGCTGAACACCATGTCGATGTTATCCAAAGCTTTCGACGGATTATTAGCAACCCTGAATATCGCCGGGCTTATTATCGGAGGATTTGCCATACTGGTCGGCGGGTTCGGCATCGCCAACATCATGTTTGTGTCCGTCAAGGAACGCACCCGGATTATCGGCATTCAAAAAGCCATCGGCGCCCGCAATATATTTATCCTGTTTGAATTTCTTTTTGAAGCAGTTTCACTTTCACTGATGGGAGGCGTGGTAGGACTCCTGCTGATATTTATCGGCTCCCTGGTAGCCAATACCATGATGGAATTTCAGATTGTACTCGGACTGAACAACATCATGATCGGCCTCACCATCTCCGCCATAATCGGAATAATTGCCGGATTTGCCCCCGCCTGGCGCGCCTCACGCCTCAGCCCCGTTGTGGCAATGGGCACGGTGTAAACACGTGACGCGTAACACGTTACACGTGGCGTCTTTACTCCACGTATAGCTCGATTCTGCAAACACAAATTAACCAAATTCAAAAAATTGACACAAATGCCAGTAAGCCGGCATCTGTATTTGTGTAATTCCGTTATGTCTTTTTGTGAAAATTTGTGGAAAAGAGTCCGTCACTCGTCACTCGTCACTGGTCACTCGTCACTTCTTCTATCACCGCCAGCTCCAGAAACTGCTCCACACTCAGCTGCTCCGCCCTCAGTCCGCCATACCCGGTGGCGTCCATCTCAGGCGACCAAACAACCGACAGTGCATTTCGCAAGGTTTTACGGCGCTGATTAAAGGCGATCTTGACTATCTTTTTGAATGTCTCAGGCTTGCAGGGTAACCCGATATTCTCCTTGCGGATAAACCGGATAACCCCGGAGGTCACTTTCGGCGGCGGAAAAAACACCCCCGGAGGAACACTGTACAAATATTCGGCCTTGTAGTAAGCCCCCATCAGCACGCTCAGGATGCCGTAATCCTTGTTGCCCGGACCGGAAGCCAGCCTCTTTGCCACCTCCAGCTGAAACATCCCGGTGATCTCCATAACCTGATCGCGGTATTCCAGAAGACGAAACAATATCTGTGAAGAAATATTGTACGGAAAATTCCCAATCACCGCCAACGGCCCATCGGTAAGCCTTTTCAGATCATACTGCAGAAAATCTTCAGATAGAATATGAGGCACCAGCTCCGGAAAATGGCCGGTCAGATACTCCACCGACTCCTCATCGATCTCAACCACCCAAAGCCGGTCGCCGAACCGCTCCATCAAACGACCGGTCAAAACACCCATACCCGGACCGATCTCCAGTACCGTCTCACCTCCCGATGCAATCAGCCCGTCGGCAATACGGTGAGCTGTCGGGATATCCGTTAGAAAATGCTGGCCGAGATATTTTTTGGGTCTGACGCGTTTTGACATGAAGAAGGAGTTGTAATTGTTATAGGGGTTGTAAGAGTTGTAATTGTTGTAGGGGTTGTAAGAGTTGTAATTGTTGTAGGAGTTGTAGTTGTTGTAGGAGTTGGGGTGAGTATGTTCTTTATGGTTATATTTACCTTTTTGTAGAATAATATCGGCAAAAGTAGCGATTTTGAAAATCAGTAAAATACAGGGTAACATAATAAAGGTTTTGCTGGCAGTTATTGCCCTGGCTTACCTGGTTTACCGGATGGTGACTTTCGATCACTGGGATCAGGCCAGGCTGCGGTTTTCAGAGGCTTTTCAGGGCAACCGGCTGTTTTTTCTTGCAGCCGCTTTCCTGTTGATTTTCCTGAATTTTTCATCGGAAGCCATCAAATGGCAGCGACTGGTTAACCGTCTGGAACCCGTGTCTTATCTGAAGTCCCTGGCAGGCATACTCTCGAGCCTGACCATGGCGATCACCACACCTAACCGCATCGGAGACATTGTCACCCGCGGACTGATTCTCAAACCCGGCCACCGGCTGGCTGGCTCGGGACACACCTTTCTGTGCGTTCTGGCCCAGATGGTGGTCACGGTAACACTCGGACTGGTAGGTGCCGCCACTTACCTCCCCTCCAACGACTACCTGCTGAAGAACTATGAAAATGCCTGGGTATTTACGATCTCGATATCCCTGGCAGCCGGACTGATTCTGGTCGCCCTGTTTTTCTACATCGATAAACTTTCAGGTCTCTTTCAGCGTTACCGATGGCTGAAAATTTTACACCCATTCCTGGTCGCG
>JAQWAJ010000248.1 GCA_028707745.1 Bacteroidales bacterium
ACGAAAAACTCTTTGATTCACTAAGTACCGATCAAAAGATCGAGTTCTTAAAGAAAGTGTTGGCAGGTGATTTAATGGTCACTCATTTCCGGCGAAGTGCTCTTCGGGAGGAATTAATAAAGGTTGGTTTGATAGAACAAAAAAATAGCAGTATGCCACAGAAAAAAAACCCGGGAAAAGTAATCAGCATGCCGGTTACACCCGAGAACCAAATTCGTACCAGAGCCAGAAACCTGACAATCGGAGATTGCTGGATTACAGCGGATTGGGAGGAAACGCGGGAGGGGAATATTTTAGTTACCCGCAGGCACAATCAGGGAGGGATTACCTTCGGGATTTACCTCATCGATCTTGCGCTGCTGGGGCTGAAGGATACATTTTACCAGTTTAATATGCCACCATCGGAGTTTGATGATTTTATCAGGCAATACACTGAAGAAGGGTCATCTGTAAAGATTGATTACACGTTGGTGCATAATATCATTTATGGCGCCATTGAATATGCGGAGGAGTATGGTTTCCGTCCGCACAAGGATTTTTCCGTGACTCAATACATCCTCGAGGAAGATACGGAAGAGATCCCGCTCATTGAGCTGGAGTTTGGGGAAGATGGGCTTCCAACAGTTTTTACCTCCACTGAGGAGCCACGGATTGCTGAGATCAGGCAATTGGAGCGATTGGTTGGTAAAGGCAATTTTCAGGTCATCGACCTTGGTGACCGGCCTGATTGGGATCCGGATGAGTCGTTGGATGAAGATGATGAGGAGTACGAAGAGCCGGAGGTGGATCCGGAACTTGTTGAGGAATATCTGGACGGAGTGGACTGGTTTTCAATTTACAAACTGTGTGATGAGGTGTTTTCACTGGAGCCCTGGGGAAAGCTATCAGAGACTGATATTTTTGCCATTAAACTGCCGGGCAGTGGCCGGGAGTTCTTTGTCAGCGTGATGGGCTCCCTCGGTGAGATGTTCGCGATTTCGTTTTATGAAGGCCAGCGGGCGATCTATAAATTCTTTGAAATGCAGGATGATCAGCTAAATTATCATCCGACTACCTTACTGTCAATTCCGCATTTCATGATCAGCTGGGAAGAAAAAGAGGAGCTGGATCCGATTCAGGCTACGATTTTTGATAAACTGAAAATTCAATATGAGGGGGATTTAGTCTGGCCACAGATCAACCAGATAAAACCCGGATATATACCCGGCTTTGCTGATGTCAATGAGTTTAGAAATATCGGAATTTTACTCACGCAATGCCTCGATATCCTGCCAAGGGCAATGAAGGACCGGACCCTGTTATGGGAACATCCGGAGATGAAGAATTCTTTTCTTTTCAGAATGCCGGAAAGAGTCCACCGTGAGTGGATTTGGCACGATGAATTCAGGGAACCGACCTACGACCCGACTTTGACCAAGGCCAAATATGACTGGCTTCTGCTAAAGCAATATAATCAACTGCCGGTAATCTGGGAAACGCTGCAAGTGGATATCATCCTGCAGCCCTTTCCAATTCCCGACAAGGATGGTACATTAAAGTTTCACTTTATGCTGGTTGGATTGGATCCTGAGGAAGACCAAATTATCATTGGGAAGATGCTGGAATTCAGGAAACGCTACGAGACCATTCTAAACAATTGTCCTAATCTCATTATGAATGAGTTGATCGCACTGGGCGGCCGCCCGGGAAAGATTGAATATCGCAACCCGGATCTCATTTTGATTGTGAATCTTTTTAAGGACCTGGCCGGAACCGAGGTTGTATTCAAGAGAGACCTTGAACCTCTGGGCGAAGCCATTGTCGATATGATTGATCAAATAGGCAAAATGAAATCAAGGTGATTAATACAATGGCTGGCCCATTATCCCTTTTTTAATACATCCCCCGGCGGGTGCCGTCATTCTGACCGAATGGGGGAATCTGCCCATCATCACCATGACAACCAATGAATTTCATTATAATTGGGGCAACAGCACCTTCTGGCAGATTGCTATTCCGATGCATGTAGAGTATAGAAAACTCAAACGGCTATAGTAATTGAAATGGGAAAAACTTTGCACTGACAAAACTTTATCTTAATCTTTGATAGTACTCTTTAGAAAGCATTTTTAATGGACAAGCTTGATTTGAAATGGCATTACCACTCAATATATCCGCCCTGATCCACGGTAAAACTGTTGAATGGGAACGGCTGGAATTTAAAAAAGGTTGGAATCCAGAGGCTGCTGTACATACTATCTGTGCTTTTGCCAATGATTTACACAACTGGGGAGGTGGATACATTGTCATCGGAATTGCCGAAAGAAACGGTCGTCCGATATTGCCACCCGAAGGGTTGGAGGCAGAGCAAGTGGATGCCATCCAGAAGAGAGTACTTGAATTAGCGCATAAGATACAGCCGAACTATTTTCCGGTCATGCAGCCTTTTGTGTTGCAAAACAAACACATTCTTGTATTGTGGTGCCCGGCTGGGGATCACCGGATGTACACGGTCCCGACGTCACTATCGAAAGATAGCACACGCGAACCTTATGTCAGAATCGGTTCGAACACGATTGTTGCACGTGGCGAAACATTACGACAGTTGATGGAATTGACGGCGCGCATTCCGTTCGACGACAGGATAAATCAGCAAGCTACTGTTCACGATATGGATTTGGGGCTTATTCAGGCTTATTTACAGGAGGTTAAGAGCGATTTGTATAGGGAAAGCCTGTCGATGACGTTTGAAGATTTGTGCCGTACTATGCTCATAGCCAAGGGCTCCGAAGAGTATTTTCGTCCGGTTAACGTCGGTTTATTGTTTTTTTGTCGGCAGCCGGATCGTTTTTTTAATCGCTGCCAAATTGAAATAGTCTGGCACCATGATGATTCCGGAAGGAATTTCACGGAACATTATTTTAAAGGTCCGTTACATCAGCAACTCAGGGAAGCGCTGTCGTTTGTCCGTTCTAATATTATTGCTGAGCAGGTGGTCAAGCGCAGTGACAGAGCAGAAGCCGACCGCTTTTATAATTTCCCGTATGAGGCTGTGGAAGAAGCTTTGGCTAATGCTGTCTACCATAAAAGCTATGAATTAGATTCTCCTATTGAGGTTCAGATTTGGACGGATAAGATAGAAATTCTGAGCTATCCTGGGCCTGTGCCTCCGGTTAATGCCAAGATACTGAAAACACAACGGCGGATTGTTTCGCGTGAATATCGTAACCGCCGTATTGGCGACTTTTTGAAAGAGTTGCACTTGACGGAGGGTCGTGGTACAGGCTTTCCGACTATTTACAAAGCAATGGAAAACAACGGATCACCGGCTCCCGTGTTTGAAACTGATACCGATTCGACATTCTTTCTGACCATTTTGCCAGCACATCTTGCAGATAGGAACCCAATTGGTAACGGAGCTTTAGTATTGATATTTAATGAGTTGGATGAAATTATCGATTATGGTAACGGAGTTGGTAACGGAGCTCATTCTGAAATAGGTTTTCCGGCGATTGATATTATTAATCGACAAGTACATGAAAGAGTTTTAGAAATGCTTGAAATAATGACGGTGAAAATAAAACGGGATGATTTATTTAAGAAAATGGGATTGTCTAATCAATCCAAAAACCGATCTCATTATTTGGATCCGCTTATTCGCCTGGGATGGATTATAAAAGAATTTCCCGAAGAGCCGAATCATCCCAATCAGACCTATCATATAACACAGTCAGGGGGAAAAATTTTGTCATTGATCACTGAAAAATGAAACTTCAGTTTATGGAACAGTCATTTCAGTTGCAGGTGGTTCCGGAGAGCCATTTTGCTGCATTGCCTTTTTGATGGCGGTTAAGCCGGTTGTATGGCCTTCCGTTAGCTTGAGTTCCTTTAAAAAATCATCCAGCCGCCGGAATTGTACAATAGGATGGCATCGGGGGCCCTCCTTCTTTAAACTCGATACGGTCTGATCCGACCGCCCTACAGATAGTAAACCCTCTAAGTCAATGTGAAATGCCATTGAATTCATTCTTTTTCCTCGGAAAGCTGATAACGAAATTTAATCAGTCAAAATATTTCTTTCCCGAAGCAAAATTGGTATATTT
>JAQWAJ010000249.1 GCA_028707745.1 Bacteroidales bacterium
GTTTTTCAGCAAAAGCTTGGAAAACAGAATTTTGGAGATCCGTATTTTTTAACTCCGGAGCAATACCGGAAGTATGATTTTAACCGCTCGGTAAAGGATTACTGGAAACAGCGGGTCGGTGGAGAACAGTTCCAGACACAGCAGGGTCTCATCCCGAAATTGTACATCGGTGGTGAAGCTTTCGACCGGATTTTCGGTTCCAATACCATCGCGATAAAACCTCAGGGGTCGGCTGAACTTATCTTCGGAGTTCAGATCAATAAAACCGATAACCCTTCACTTCCTGAAAAAGTCAGAACCAATACCACGTTCGATTTCGATAATAAGATCCAGATGAATGTGAACGGATCGATCGGAGACAAACTGGAGTTAGGAATATCCTACAACACCGAAGCTACCTTCGATTTTGAGAATAAAACCAAAATCGCCTACACGGGAAAAGACGATGAAATTCTCCGCAAAGTGGAGGCCGGTAACGTTAATCTGCCCCTTTCGGGATCCCTGATCACGGGGAGCCAGAGCCTGTTCGGTATAAAAACCGAATTGCAGTTTGGAAAATTGACCGTTACGGGAATTTTCTCTCAGCAGCAAGGTGAAACTGAATCCATCGAGGTTCAGGGTGGCGGGGTGGATAATGAGTTTGAGATCAGCGCCGACGAGTACGAATCGAACAAGCACTTCTTTCTGTCGCACTATTTCAGGGATACTTATGATCAGGCATTGAGAAGCATGCCGGTCATCAATTCAGGAATCGATATTAAAAAGATAGAAGTCTGGGTAACCAACAAAAACGGAAACTTCACCGATTCCCGTAACGTGGTTGCCTTTGTCGATCTGGCTGAGGGTAACACTTCGACCGGAACCAGTATTTTCAACCCCGACTTTGTAAAATACAAGGGGCCCGGTCGCTATCCGAACAACGGGATCAATGACCTGTATGAGAAAATAACCGCCTTAGGCCAAAGCATCAGGGACATAGGACAGGTGACCAGCGCGCTGACTCCATTCTCGAGTTATGGCTTTTTAGGCGGTCAGGACTATGAAAAAATAGAAAATGCCCGGAAGCTGACCTCCGAGGAGTATCAGGTGAATGCTAAACTAGGATATATTTCATTGAATCAGCCACTTGCCACGGATGAAATTCTGGCTGTGGCTTATCAGTATACGGTTAATGGCCAACCATACCAGGTTGGTGAATTTTCAAGTGATGTGAATAAAACCAACGAGTCAAATGCTCCTACCCTGATCCTGAAATTATTGAAGGGAACAACTTTGGCTCCCGGACAGCCTACCTGGGACCTGATGATGAAAAACATTTATTCGATCGGGTCAAGTAAAATCACTTCAGATGGGTTCCTTCTGGATATTCTTTATCAGAATGACAAAACCGGTAACGCCATCAGTTACATTCCTGAAGGCGCGATCGATGGGAAAAACCTGCTGAGCGTGCTGAATCTCGATAACCTGAATTCTCAGCTGGATCCACAACCCGACGGGATATTCGACTTTGTGGATCAGATTACGGTTTATGCAACCAAGGGACGGATTATTTTCCCGGTGCTGGAGCCTTTCGGATCGTATCTGAGGAAAAAGATCGAGGGAGGAAACCCTGACAACAAGATCATAGCCGATGCGTATGTTTTCGAGGAGTTGTACACGCAAACGCAGACCGTTGCCAAGCAGACTGCTCAAAAAAATAAATTTCTGATGAGAGGATCGTACACGTCCACTTCCTCGTCAGAAATCCGGCTGAATGCCATGAACATCCCGCAGGGAAGTGTGGTGGTCACAGCCGGTGGTTTAAAACTGACCGAAAACTCTGACTTTACGGTGGATTACACCATGGGTACCGTGAAGATCATCAACCAGGGATTGCTGGAATCCGGCACCCCGATCAAAATATCACTGGAGGATCAATCTTCATTTGCCCTTCAGACCAAAACCATGGTGGGTACCCACGTCGAGTATCGTTTCAACAAGGATATCAATTTGGGAGGCACGATCCTGCACCTGAGCGAACGACCGCTGACCAATAAAGTCGACCTGATGAATATCCCTATTTCAAATACCATCTGGGGTTTCAATACCAATTACCGCAAGGAGGCTCCGTGGCTTACCCGGTTCCTCGACAAATTACCGCTTATCCAGACCAAGGAGAAATCGATGATTACCTTCAGCGGTGAGTTTGCTGATCTGATCCCCGGGCACTCACGTGTTATCGATGCCAATGGATCTTCTGAAGGTGAAGCCCTGATCGACGATTTTGAGGGCAGTGAAACCAGCTATACCCTGAACCAGCGCCAATCGTGGGTTCTTGCCAGTACACCGTTCGGGCAGGTGGATCTGTTCCCCGAGGCCTATGAGAGCAACGACCTGTCATACGGTTACAACCGGGCAAAACTTGCCTGGTATCATGTTGACCCTATATTCCTGCGAAACAACTCGGCAACCCCGAGTCATATCGCCAATAACCCGGAACAACAGAACAGCCATTTTACCAGGGAAATCGAAGAACAGGAGATCTTTCCTTACAAAGAGAGTCCCCAGAATATCCCGGTTTCCCTTCAGGTACTGAACCTTGCCCTCTATCCGAATGAGAGGGGCCCCTATAATTATGATGTTAATGGTTCAAAATATTCCGGCGGTCTGGATGAAAACGGTTACCTCCGTTCGCCCCAGGCGCGTTGGGGAGGTGTCATGGCCAAACTGTCGACGAATGATTTTGAAGAGGCCAACGTCGAGTACCTGGAGTTCTGGCTGATGGATCCATACGTTGAAGATGCCAAAAAGGAGGTCAAACGTGAAGATGTTGATCCGGCGCTCTACTTTAATCTTGGAAATATCTCTGAAGATATTCTGAAGGACGGCCGGAAATCATTTGAAAACGGGCTCAGCGGCGGCAGTACTTTGAACTATGTGGATACCACCGCCTGGGGCCGGGTGCCAGTTACCCAATCATTTGTCAATGCTTTTGATAACGATTCCAAAGCCAGAACCCTGCAGGATGTCGGACTCGATGGGCTGAATGATGATGATGAGCGTACATTCTTCGGCGCTTACCTGGATAAACTTCAGGCGGTTGTTAATCCGGCATCGGCTAAGTATCAGGAATTCCTGGATGACCCTTCGGGAGATGATTTCCATTATTTCAGGGGCAGGGATTACGATGGCGACCGGGTGGGCATTCTCGACAGATATAAGAAATTCAATGGTATGGAAGCCAACTCTCCGACCTCAGAACAGTCGAAAGAGGATTATCCTACCCAATCGACTTCACTTCCTGATGTGGAGGATATTAACCTCGATAATACCCTGAATGAATCCGAAGCCTACTACCAGTATAAGGTGAGTATGCGAAAGGAAGATTTCATGATCGGGAAAAACT
Organism: Bacteroidales bacterium; assembly: GCA_028707745.1. GTDB lineage: Bacteria > Bacteroidota > Bacteroidia > Bacteroidales > UBA12481 > UBA12481. Next base: position 3,386 of record JAQWAJ010000249.1, read on the forward strand.
ATGTGACCGATGCCATTATCGGAAAAAATAAAGAGGGCGATCCGGTCACCTGGTACCAGTCCAAGGTGCCGATCTATGAACCTCAGAAAGTGGTGGGTGGCATTCAGGATTTCAAATCGATCCGTTTCATCAGAATGTTCCTGAAAGGATTCGATAATCCGGTTATTTTACGTTTTGCTACGCTGGAACTGGTCAGGGGAGAATGGAGAAAATACAATTTAAGTTTGATTGAAGGCGGAGAACAACTGTCAACCCCTGAATACACGAAAGCTAAATATGAAGTAGGGTCTGTAAGTATCGAGGAAAACGGAAACCGTTACCCGGTGAATTACGTTTTGCCTCCGGGCATTGTCAGAACCACTGACCCGTCGAATGCCCAGATGATTCAGAATAATGAGCAGGCCCTCGAAATGAAGGTGATCGACCTTGAAGATGGGGATGCACGCGCTTCATACACCACCAAGCGCATTGACGTTCGTCAGTATAAAAACCTGAAAATGTTTGTTCATGCTGAGGCGGTCGATAAGGATAAGCTGAAAGACGGTGACCTGTGTGCTTTTATCAGAATTGGGTCGGATTATACTTCGAACTATTATGAGTATGAGATTCCGCTGAAACTTACACCGCACCTGATTGCTCCGGCAAAATACAGTCAGGACCTGCTTTCCGACCGAACCCTGGTATGGCCTGAAGA
>JAQWAJ010000250.1 GCA_028707745.1 Bacteroidales bacterium
CAGTCCAAGGAGTGCTTGACCAGTTGCACCGATTTTTATTTTGCCGGGGCGGGGAAAAGCGATCATCGGGGCGGCTTCCGTCATGCCGAAACCTTCCATAATATCGAATCCCAAACCGTAGAAGAACGAGCCAACCTCTTTGTTCAGTGCTGCTCCTCCGGCGATCATATATTGCAGGTGACCGCCATAGGTCTGATGGACTTTTTTGAAAATGGTTTTCCCCAGTTTCCGGTTTTTACTGGACAATACCAGTCGGAGCAGAGTGCGGGTGACAAAACTCTTATCGATTTTTGCCTTAATTCCACGGTACATCAGCTCATAAAGCCGGGGTACACCTAAAAATACACCGACGTGATTTTCGGCGAACGCCTTCATCAGGTCTGATGACTGCATCGATGGAACGATCGGGATGGTACATCCGACAAAAAGCGAGATCATCATGGAGCCAACCAGCGGGAAAACGTGGTGCAGTGGCAGAAAGATCATGACCTGGCGTTCAGGGATGTATATTTTGCAGTCGATCACCGAGAACATGTTTGCATGAATGTTGGTGAACGAAAGCATAACTCCTTTTGGACTACCGGTAGTGCCAGATGTATAGATGATTACGGCAGTCTCTCCGTCGTCTTTCGGACCGAGCCACTGACTTTCGGGAATACTTTCATCGGGTATGATATCATCAATAACCAGAACCTCCGGTTTGTGTTTGACGATCTGATCGATTTTAGTCATTGAATCCTTCATGGCTGTACTGATGAAGATCAGATCGGGCTGGCAGTCTTCTAAAATATAGGCGACATCTTCTACTGAGCCCAGAAAGTCTATCGGAACAGCGATACAACCGTTTTGAAGTGTAGCATAGTAAGCATAGATCCAGCCGGGAGAGTTCTCCGCATAGATGGCAACTTTTCCGTATCCTTTGCCTGCGAACAGCCGGGTAAACTGTTCAACACGCCTCAGTAACTGGCTGTAAGTGATATCGCCCTGGGAGGTGATAAAGGCTTTTTTGGAGAGGTCTGACCGGTTGATTAGGGGTTTTGACATGAAAAAGTTGCTATATGATAAGTAATTACACAAATATACGAAGATTGTTTAAGGACAGCAGTATCTCAAAGGTGCTGAAATGTGATGATTTGCATCGGGGAGGAGAACGCTCCGTGCATTTTTCTTAACATTGCGGTAAATTATTATCATCTGTTTTGAATTACCTCCAGGCCGAAAAAATTTCAAAATCTTACCGGGAAAATCCCCTGTTCGAGTCTCTGTCGCTGACTGTTGAAAAGAATCAGAAACTGGCGCTGATTGCCCGGAATGGCGCGGGGAAATCCTCGCTTCTGCGAATTCTGGCGAGGGAAGAGGAGCCCGATTCGGGTATGGTGAATACAGTACAGGGCCTGACTATCGGGTATTTACGTCAGGATCCGTTACTATATGATCAGCTGGAGGTTATCGAGCAGGTGCTGTTTTCCCTGCCACACTTGTCGAATGCCATAAAAAATTACGAAGAGGCGATATACAGCGGAGATCCTGCTTTACTGGAAAAATCGATCCTCGAGATGGACCGGCTGAATGCCTGGGATTGTGAATCCCGGATCAAGGAGGTGCTCTCCAAGCTGAAGATCGGTGATCTTACCCAGAAAGTGGGGGAACTGTCGGGCGGGCAGCGGAAACGCATAGCCCTCGCAACCGTGTTGGTGCCGCAACCCGATCTGCTGATTCTGGATGAACCCACCAACCACCTCGATCTGGATATGATCGAGTGGCTTGAAGAGTATCTGGGGCAATCGTTTATCACAGTTCTGATGGTTACGCACGACCGCTATTTCCTCGACCGGGTGTGCACGGAGATTCTGGAGCTGAATGACAAGACGCTCTATCGTTATAAGGGAAATTATCAGGTTTATCTGGATAAACGGCAGGAGCGGATCGAATGGGATCAGAAACAGGCTGATAAAGCTGGCTCTGCGATGAAGAAGGAACAGGAGTGGGTGCACCGGATGCCACAGGCCAGAGGAACGAAACCGAAATACCGGATCGAGGCATTTGAGAGGCTCAGGGAGGAATCGAAGAAAGAGTATCAGGCGGAAATGGGCGATATCAGTCTGATGACCAGGCGAATGGGTAAGAAAGTCCTCGATTTGTACGACTTGTCGAAATCGTATGATGATCTTTTGCTGTTCCGAGATTTCAGCTATAAATTTCAGCGTTTTGAGAAAATCGGCATGATCGGACCCAACGGGATCGGAAAATCCACGTTTCTGTCAATCATCACCGGGGCACTGCAACCGGATTCGGGGCGGATCGATGTGGGAACAACCATCAAGTTCGGAATTTATCGCCAGGAGGGGATCGAGTTCAATCCGGAGGATAAAGTGATCGATGTGGTTCGCAAAATTGCCGAGGAGATCGATTTAGGTCCGGGTCGTTCGATGAGCGCCTCGCAGTTTTTGGAACTATTTCTGTTTCCGAGGAGCGTGCAGTACGGGCAGGTAGAAAAACTCAGCGGAGGTGAGAAGAGAAGACTCTATTTGCTGACCGTGCTCATGACCAACCCGAACTTCCTGATTCTCGATGAGCCAACCAATGATCTCGATATTTTAACCCTCAATGTGTTGGAAGATTACCTGCTTCGGTTTGCCGGAAGTGTGATTATTGTATCGCACGACCGGTACTTCATGGACAAGGTGGTTGATCACCTGTTCGTTTTTGAGGGTGGTGGCGTGATCCGCGATTTTCCCGGGAACTACTCGATATACCGCGATCATAAAGAGGTGGAGCGGCAGCAGGCGCTGAAAATTGCCCCGCCGAAGGAGAAGAAAGTCAAGCCCAAAACAGAGAGCGCCAAAAGAAAATTCACCTATAAGGAACGTGTTGAGTTTGAAACTCTCGGCAGGGAGATTGCGGCCCTGGAAGAGGAGAAGCGAAATATTGAAAACAGCCTGAGCTCGGGAGTGACCCCGCCGGAGGAACTGCACCGCATGAGCCTTCGGATCGGCGAAGTGATCAGCCTGCTCGATGAAAAGGAGCTGAGGTGGCTGGAACTGAGCGAGGTGGAGGAATAACCGGCGTTACGCGTGACGCGTGACACCACGTAGGGGGCGAGCAATGCCTCGCCCCAACTCGCCCCAACTCGCCCCGACTGACCGTGCCGGCTCGTATCTGTTACGCCTCATTTATCGGGCGAAGTAGCTCTCCATCTCTTTGAGCGTGCTCTCATTTTTCTGCATATCGAACTTGATTTCACCGTGTTCGAGGATGACGATCCGGTCGCAAACTTCGTTCACGTGGTTCAGATCGTGACTTGAGATCAGCAAGGTAATTCCCTTTTGGGTTTTCAGTTCATTCAGCATGCGGATCAGCCGCAATTGGGTTGACGGATCAAGCCCATTGAAGGGTTCGTCGAGAATGACGATCTCGGGTTTAGCCATCAAAGCGGCTGCCACGCCGATTTTCTGTTTATTTCCATGCGAGAAATCACGAATGTATTTCTTTTTCCCCAGGATCTCCCCGGCAAAAAAATCATCGAATTCCTGATAAAAAAGATCCAGATCACCTTTTGACATCCGGTGAACCTGGCTGATAAATTCGAAGTACTCTTCGGGAGTCAGAAAATCAATCAGAAAACGGGCATCCAGATAGGAACCGGTGTAAAACTTCCAGTCGGTGGAGCCTTTTACATCCATTCCTTTGGATTTGATACTTCCGCTGTTGGCACGGATCAAATCCAGGATTAACCTGAAAAATGTTGTTTTTCCGGCGCCGTTGTTGCCGACAAGGCCGAAGCTCTCGTTAGCATTGATCTTCAATTCGGGAATCGACAGAACGGTAGTGTCACCGTATATTTTGCTGAGATTGTTTACTGTTATCATATGGTTATTTATTATTCACGGAAGCCTTTGGCCATTATATATCTTCTGCTCATAAACTGGCGGGTGACAATGCCTAACAGTGGTTTGTATAGCACCAGTCCGGTTAAACCGATCACGGCGATCAGGGTATAACCAACGATCGGTAATTTAAAATGATTGAACGGCCATACGATCAGCACGGGCAGGAGGAATCC
>JAQWAJ010000251.1 GCA_028707745.1 Bacteroidales bacterium
GAATTCATTCGTCGCCGGATTGTGGGATTCGCTGATGAAACCGCTGAATGCTGCCAATTACGGGATATCAGGCGACCGTACCCAGCATATTCTGTGGGGGATACAAAACGGAAACATCGGAAAGGTAAAACCCAGGATAATGGTACTGGAAATCGGGGTCAATAATTTCAAGGATAACACCGCCAGGGAGATTGCCTCCGGCATCGAAGCCATTGTCCGTACCCTGAACAAGACATCACCTTCGTCGAAAATCATCCTGTTTGGTCCGCTGCCAACCGGTAAAGATAATCAGGACCCGAACCGTCAGAAATACTATCAGGTTCATCAGTCCATAAAAAAACTGAATAATGGCAAGACCGTGATCTATCTGAATCTGGATAAACAGTTTTTCAAACCTGACGGGACATTGATTGATGGCGTCATGTCGGGCGATGCTGTTCATCTGGCTAAAGAAGGATACAGACTTTGGGCGGGGGTGATGGTGCCGGTGATTAAGCGGCTGAGGGCCAGGTAGAGGGCAAAGGGTAGAGGGCAAAGGGCAGAGGGCAGAGGGCAGAGGGTTAAGGAAGAGGAATTAAGGAAAAAGCAGGGGATATAGATATGAAGATCAAAATATTAGTCATACTGGGGTTATTGCAGATTACGGTACTGGTTGGAGCGCAGGAAGTTGAAAGGCCGGAGATCAAGCCGGTCCGCTATTATTTTGGGGTGCAGCCGGGTCTGATGCCGGTGCTTTTCGAATCCTACGACGGGGCTTCAAAATATGCCTGGGACATCAACCTTGTGCCACTGACCATGGAGTACGCGGTCAATCGTAATTGGGCCATTCGGGCACACACGATCTGCGATCTGGAGGTCAGGCCCGATAATTTTCCCGCGGTGATAACATCCTGGGGAATCGAAATATCGGCGCCTTACTACCTTTCGCTGAAAAACAGTGAGGAAGGACATCGTGGTTTTCATATCGGACCGGTAGTCACGCCAGGCTACAATCTGCTCAATAAGTACAATTCACTGAAATTGGGCGGAATGGCGGGGTTTTCCCTGTTGTTCGGCAACAAATGGAGTTTCGGCATCGGCGTGCAGGCCGGGTACGAGCTTCAGAAATATCCGAATAACCGTTTTACCAGATATGTCTTTTACAACGTCCCGGCCCTTGAGCTGGGGATCTGGCTATAGTTTTACCCTGATGCCACCCATAAAATTAATGCCCGCCTGCGGGAAATATCCGTCATCCTTATACCGCTGATTTCCTGAATAATAGCTATACACCCAGGCATTGGTCTCATACTCCTGATCCAGAAAATTGTTCAACTGAAAAAAGAGTACCAATTCATTGATTTTTTTGGGTTTAAGTGTCCACGAAACCGAAAGGTTGTTCACCCAATAAGGATCGAGCGATCGGGCGATATCTGAAGTATTATCAATATATTGTCTGCCCACGTAACGGCTATCAATCATCAGCCGAAGATTTTCCAGAGCTTCCCAGGTGACCCGGCCACCAGTAATGATATCCGGAGAAAAGGATAGATCGGTTGTGCCCAGATTACTGGTATGCTGAACCCAGGTATCCCAGTCATCAACGTACTCGGTGAAGTTTCTGATTTTATTCCGGCTGAGTGTCAGGTTGGCATCCAACTGCCATGATTTAGCAGGGTTCAGGCGCACTGCAGCCTCGATCCCGGTCCGGTAACTCGATGGGATGTTAACCATGATTGCAGAACCTACGTCGTTAATCTGACCGGTAAGAATAAGCTGATCGGTATAATCCATCCAGTAAAAAGTCAAATTGGCAGCCAGATTACCTGTTTCCAACAGATAACCGGCTTCCAGATCATACAGAGTCTCCGGTTTGATCTGCTGATTTGCCGGAGCATCAATAAAATTGCTTCTCGATGGTTCGCGGTGGGCAATTGAATAACTCATGAAAGTCTTCTGATTATGAGCAACATCGACTGTAACACCAATCTTGGGATTAAAAAAGTTAAAGTCATGATTTTGGGTAATGTCAATCAGGTTGTCGCCGATACCGGTAATCCGGTAATCGATATGACGGAACTGTAAATCGGCATATAATCCGGCTTTACCGGAAACCCGGTAGTTCAGTTTAATAAACTGATTGGCATCGGTTTTCAGTCCGCGGTTTAAATAGTACTGATGATCAGTGCCGGCATCCGATGCATATTGTGCCCAGATCACCCGGCCAAAATGGTCGCAATCATATTGATTAACACCTCCGCCGGCGGTCAGTGACAGATCATCCTGATGATAATTCAGCGTATAGACTCCTCCGTAGAAATCATTTTTCAGCCATTTCCGGCGAACCAGGTCGCTTTCGGTAATGGTATCTTTCGATATTATGACCGGGTTAATCAGGTAGTCGGAGAGATCCTGATCGTCTTTGTATTGCTCATAAAATCCTGATCCTTTGGTATAATGAAGTGCAACAGAAAGATCAAGGTTCGGGTTAAATTTCTGTGACCAGTGTATCTGGGCATTGTTCTGCAGATAATCGTCCACCTCGTTTTCATAAGTATAGCCGTTGTAGGTCCGGTTTGAGGTGAGCATCGAAGAGGGGACTCCTCCCCATGCCTGATAGGTGAGTTCCTTTCCTGTAAAAAAAGTCGCCCTGATGATGGTATTTTTAGCAAAATAACCGGCTGATACATAGGCTGATGCCAGATCGGTAAAAGCACGGTCGATGAACCCATCGGAATGAATTTTCGAGAGGCGGACATCCACGTTGAAATGCTCGTTTATCATACCGGTGCCAGCGTTAATGCAGGTTTTCCAGGTATTGAAAGATCCTGCCGATGCGCTCAGTTCAGCATTGGGCTTTGGATTCATGGAGAGTGTCTGAAAGTTGATGTTTGCCCCGAAAGCGGCGGCTCCCTGGGTAGATGAACCCACTCCGCGTTGAATCTGGATATTATCTGTCGACGAAACAATATCGGGCATATCCACCCAGTAAACCTCATGGGATTCGCCGTCATTGAAAGGGATTCCGTTGACGGTCACATTGGTGCGGGTCGGGTCGGTTCCCCTGATGCGCAACGCCGAGTACCCCACCCCGGTACCGGCATCGGAGGTTGCCACCACTGAAGGGGTGTTCAGCAGTAAAAACGGGATATCACGAATCTGGTTTTCAGCGCGGATATCCTGACTTGTCAGGTTGGTATGCGTAACCGGATCGTTTTCACCTGCCCGGATGCCGCGGATGATTACCTCATCGGTCAAAACGGAAAACTGATGTAACCTGATGATCAGGTTTTGCGAGGCTTTCAGGTCGAGATGCTGTTCCTGTTTTTCAAAGCCAACGAAAGTAACATACAAGGTACATTTTCCCGGAGGAAGGTTTCGTAAGATGAAAGTACCGTCATCCCTCGTAGTGATACCCGGGCGGGTATTGTTAAACACTACATTTGCCCCTAAAAGGGGCTGATCCTGTTCGTCAGTAACTGTCCCGGTAATCGTTAGCTGTGCAGAAGCCGACAGTACAACGAAGCAGGATGCCGCCAGAAGCATAATCCTCTTAATCATTGTATTTTAACAATTAATTCCAGGCCGTAAGTCCCCGTGGCCACTCTTCCCTCCGCCGGCATTATCCGGATCAGGTTCTAAGGGTATGATCTCAGCCCGCAATATTAAGGCACCCCCCTTAGAGGACTTTGCAAAGGTAATACATGTATCGATGTTAAATCCAGTAAAAAGAAAAAAGCCGACCAGGAAAACCAATCCCGGCTGGCTAAACCCAAACCAAACAAACCAAAATCACATTCTATTCTGTTTTCACTTTCAATACTTCAGAAAATGCCTGTTTAAACGAAGCCTTGGGCAAAGCTCCCTGAACCATAGAGGGTACCCCTTCCATGGGAATCAATAATATTGACGGGATGCTTTGGATGCCGAACAAACCTGCCAGTTCTATTTCTGCCTCGGTGTCAACTTTATAAATATCTACTTTACCTTCATACTCGGTTGCCAGATTCTCTAAAACCGGTGCAACCATTTTGCATGGACCGCACCAATCTGCATAAAAATCGATTACTGCCG
>JAQWAJ010000252.1 GCA_028707745.1 Bacteroidales bacterium
TTAGCTTTTTGTAAAAATAGACCTTAGAAGTTAACTAAAAACAAAAATTTTTGTTTCCCCTATAATTGTTGCACTTTTATATTTGTAAATCATTATTTCCCAAAATTTTAGCTTTATGAATCTTCACGAATACCAGGCCAAGCAGTTGCTCCAGCTCCATGGGGTGCCTGTTGCAGAAGGATTAATGGTTGAGACTCCTGAAGCTGCCGTGGAAGCTGCACGCCTGATTGAGCTACAGACCGGAACGAAATTTTGGGTGATAAAGGCTCAGATCCATGCCGGCGGTAGAGGAAAGGGCGGGGGCGTGAAGATCGCATCGTCACTTGCACAGGTTGAGGAACATGCATCGAATATCCTGGGCATGAACCTGGTAACACCCCAAACCGGTCCGGAAGGCAAACTGGTGAGAAAATTATTGGTTCAGCGCGATATGTATTATCCTGATGCTGAAGGGAATTCTTCGATCAGGGAATATTATATAAGTATCCTGCTGAAACGGAAGACGGGACGAAATATCGTGATGTATTCCAACGAGGGTGGAGTGGATATCGAAAGTGTCGCTAAAAATACGCCGGAGCTGATCTTTATAGAGGAAATCGATCCGGGTTTAGGTATTCAGCCCTTTCAGGCGCGAAAAATCGCATTTAATTTAAAGTTGAGGGGAGAGGCTCATTCCAGCATGGTGAGGTTCGTGATGGCGCTTTACAAGGCCTATGTTGAGATGGATGCTTCGCTGGTCGAAATCAATCCGCTGGTGAAAACATCGGATAATTTAGCCTTTGCGGCTGATGCCAAGGTGAAGTTGGATGAAAATGCCCTGTTCCGCCATCCGGATTATGCCGGACTACGCGATCTGGAAGAGGAGGACCCGGTTGAAGTTGAGGCTTCGGGGTATAACCTGAACTTTATCAAGCTCGATGGAAACGTGGGCTGCATGGTAAATGGAGCAGGTCTGGCGATGGCCACTATGGATATGATCAAACTTTCGGGCGGACAACCGGCCAATTTCCTGGATGTCGGGGGGGTGGCCAGCACTGAAACTGTAGGCGCCGGTATCAGAATAATACTCAGAGATCCTAATGTACAAGCGATCCTGATCAATATTTTCGGAGGTATTGTCCGTTGTGACCGTGTGGCACAGGGAGTTGTGGATGCGTGCAGGGAGATCGGCAACATCCCGGTTCCGATTATAGTCAGGCTACAGGGCACCAACGCAGCCGAAGGAAAAAATATCATCGACCTTTCAGGGCTTAAAGTTTCTACGGCTATCACACTGGAAGAAGCAGCCGCGATGGTTAAGGAAGCGGTTTCCTGAACTATCTTTGCGCTTACAGGTAATTATTTCGCCTGGCTGTCCATGAAGTATTTCCTGCTATCGGTTTTTATCTGCCTGTCTGGCATAGGACTGTTTTCCCAGAACCTGAACCTGGACAAGACGGATACCATGCGCCACTGGGTTGTCATCGACGGCGACACGCTTAGGCATATCAATCTGAAAGAGGTTATCATCATTCCGCGAAAATCATTCAGCAACCCATTTAAGGAGCGTCAATACTGGCGAATGGTATATAACATCAAAAAGGTTTTACCCTATTCGAAAATCGTTGCTGCGACTGTGGACCAGATTGAATTTGAATTGAGTCAACTGAAGACTGACAAAGAAAGGAAAAAGCGGATCAAACATGTGGAAGATTCTCTTTATCAGAGATATGAAAAGGAATTAAAGGATTTGACGGTCACACAGGGAAAACTGCTTTTTAAACTCGTGGATCGCGAGACCAGCAATACTGCTTACCACTGGATTGATGCCTATGAAGGTTCGGTTACCGCTTTTTTCTGGCAGGGTATGGCACGACTGTTCGGCAGTAATCTCAAATCGAAATATGATCCGGTAGGGGAGGACAAGATGATCGAGCAGATCATTATCTACATTGAAAAAGGGTACCTCTGACCTAAATTGGACTGACGGTAATTTTGATCACTCTGTGCAATCTTTCCTTTTAAAAGGCGATCAACGCATCTACCACCTTCATGGCCTCATTGGCTACATCCACAATCGTAGAGTCGAGCATATAGCAGGGGCTGGTAACGATTTTATTTTTCTGATCGATCACGATTTCCCCGGCATGGGTGGGCTGATGGACGGCCCCCATAGCTTTGACGTTGCTGATTGCCTCCGGATCCTGCCCCATGGTAATGGTCACCTGATCCAAAACTTTAGCCAGAATAACCGGGGAAATGCAGAGGGCGCCAATCGGTTTGCCGGCTGAATGCATGGCTCTTACTGCTTTTTCAATATCGGGGTTGATTTTGCATCCGGATCCTTCAAAAGCATAGTTACAAAGGTTTTTCGCGACCCCAAATCCGCCGGCAAACATCAGAATATCATATTCTTGTACATCAAAATCACTCAGCGGACTTATTTTTCCGCGGGCAATTCTGGCGGCTTCAACCAGAATATTCCGGCTTTCCCGGGTAATTTCGCCAGTATAGTGGTTGATCACATGATGCTGTTTGATATCCGGAGCGAAAACCTGATAAGAGGATCCGGATTTGGCAATTGCATACAAGGTCATCACAGATTCATGAATTTCAGCACCGTCCCTGTTTCCACATCCGGCCAGGATAACGGCAAATTTCTTTTTTGTTCCCATGGGTTACGGTTTTTTATTTTCCACTAGCATTCAATATCGTCTTTACTGTGTAAATCAATATTTTAAGATCAACCAGAAGCGACATATTCTCGATATACAGAATGTCATATTTCAGCCTCTCGATCATCTCTTCAACATTGGACGCATACCCGAATTTAACTTGCCCCCATGAGGTGATCCCTGGCCTCACCTTTTGCAGATGATTGAAGTGCGGGGCTGTTTTAATGATCTGATCGATAAAATATTGACGTTCAGGACGGGGGCCAACCAACGACATGTCGCCAATCAAAACATTATAAAACTGCGGAATTTCGTCTAACCTCATTTTCCGCATGAACATGCCGAAGCTGGTGATCCGGGAATCGTTTTCAGTTGACAAGGCGGGGCCATTGGCTTCGGAATCACTGTACATCGAACGGAACTTATAGATCGTAAAGGGTTTTCCGTAGCGGCCGACCCGCTCATGAGAGTAAAATACCGGTCCTTTCGAGGAGAGTTTCACCCCGATGGTCAGGAACAGCATCAATGGTGATAAAAAAATCAATGCAAAAAATGATGCGACGATATCGATCAGGCGCTTGGTGTTCTGTTCCCAGGCTGGCATCAGGTCGTGGCTGATCTGAATGAGCGGAGTTCCTATGATTGATGACATTTTTACCATTCCGGTAAGTATATCATACATATCAGGGATAACCTTAATGGTGATTTTTTTGTACTCCAGCCGATTGATTATCTTTTTAAGTAATTCATGTTCAGAACTTTCAATCGCAATGATTACCTCTTCAATCTGATGGTCAGCAAGAACACGATGAAGGTCATTGAGTGATCCCAGATGGGGAATATGCTTGTCCATCAGGTATTTATCGTGTTTGCTGACACTGATGAACCCGATAAACCGGTTGCCGGTTGAGCGTGGCTGACTTTCCATGCTCAGGTAAAGATCCTCGGCCCGCTTATCGGATCCGATCAGAAGGGTTGGGAAACCAATGATCCGGTGATGGATCTGGTGGGTCGAAATAGTGGTGAAAACCAAGCGTGGCAAGTAGGTGAGCGTGAACTGAAGTCCGAAAAGAGCTAAAAAGGAGAGATAATAGTTGGAATAGGTTTTCACCGTATCATCCAGGATCAGCACAAAGAAAATCACCATAACCCCTATAAAAGTGGTAGCAATAGTTTGCCCCAACTCGCTGAGCCTCGATTTTCGATAAATCTCCTTGTAATATCCTGAAATAAAATAGAATAGTACCCAGGCAACCGGAAGGATGATCAACCCTTGGAAATAGGAGTGATCAAACTCGATAGGTACCGGATAACCGAATTTTTTGGTCTCAATAATGACCTTCCGGAACATGAAGAACAAAGTCCAGCTTACTCCGGCTGATAAAAAATCGGAAA
>JAQWAJ010000253.1 GCA_028707745.1 Bacteroidales bacterium
TGTTTTACCAATCCTCGAAATCCGATAGCCCGGGTTTAAGGGCAGCTGGACTGTAGGCGCTTGTGACGCTCGAAGGTAAAAAGGTGTTGTCAAATGTTCTGGAAGATCTGAAACCAGCTACCGGCACTGAACTCGACACCTGCCAGTCGATGCTGAACACGATTGTCAGTCTGAAAGAGATCAGTGAAGTCGCTGCTGCCATTGATGAAGTTCCTGCAGTTGCAAAACCGGTACTCATTAATTTGATCGGTGCCCGCAAGGCAACCTGCCAGTTCGACCGGATACTGGCATTAACCGCCGATAAAGAACCGGCTGCTACTGCTGCTGCATTTGCAGTGCTCCCGATGGTATCGGTAGCCGTTAATACTCCGGCCTTGCTCAATCTTTTGGAGAATACCAAAGAGGTTGCTGCGGTTGGTCATATTCAGAATGCTCTGGTAGCAGCTGCTCTGGCTGCTGAAAAACCGGCCGAACCGACCAAAACCCTGATCGAAGCTTATCAGACCAAAAAAGCACTGAAAGAAAAACTGCTGGGTGTATTACCGCGCATTGGTGGTGATGATGCATTGAAATTGGTAACCAGTGAGTGTAATACGAAGAAAGGCTCTTTCAAGGATTTGGCTTTCACCGCTCTGACCAAATGGAAAGACTATAGTGCCTGTGACCAGCTGTTCACAATCGCTTCCGCTGGCCCGGAGAAATATAAGACGGATGCTTACAAATCTTATGTAGAGAAAATTGCAAAATCCAGAATCAATGCCGATCAGAAACTACTTCTGCTCCGCAAAGTGATGGTTCTGGCCAAAACTGCCGATCAAAAGAAAATGGTTATCGAAGGACTCAAAGGTAACCGCACTTTTCTGACCCTGGTTTTTGTGGCTAAATATCTGGATGACAAAGATGTTCAGAACGAAGCTTCCCGCGTTGCCATGGGTATTGCCCTTCCGCCATCAGGCTCGAAAGAAGGCATGTATGGTGAAACAGTTAAGCAGATTCTTACTAAATGTATCGCTGTGATCAGTGGTGAGGAAAGTGATTACATGAAGGAAAACATGCGCACCTGGTTGGCCGATATGCCGAAGGATGCCGGTTTTGTACCGATGTTTAACGGGAAAAACCTTGCCGGATGGCAGGGACTGGTTGAAAACACGGTTACCCGCGCCAAAATGTCGAAAGAGGCACTGGCCCGGAAACAGAAAGAGGCAGATGCAACGATCAGCGAAAGCTGGAGCGTGAAAGATGGTATGATTGTATTCAACGGCAAAGGTAATAACCTGTGCTCGGTGAAAGAGTACGGCGATTTTGAGATGTGGGTCGACTGGAGAATCACCAAAGATGGTGATAGCGGCATTTACCTTCGTGGTGCCCCGCAGGTTCAGATCTGGGATACCTGCCGCCATGATGTCGGTGCTCAGGTAGGTTCAGGCGGACTGTACAACAACCAAAAGAATGCGTCGAAACCCCTTAAAGTTGCCGATAATCCGGTTAATGACTGGAATACCTTCTATATCAAAATGGTAGGTGAAAAAGTTACGGTGATTCTGAATGGCATTACCGTGGTAAACAACGTTACACTTGAAAACTACTGGGATCGCAGTATTCCGATCTTCCCGACCGGATCAATTGAACTGCAGGCTCACGGAACCGACCTCGGATTCCGGGATATCTATGTCAGGGAAATTAAGAGTGATAGCTATAACCTGACCGTTGCCGAGCAAGCTGAAGGTTTTACTTCACTGTTCAATGGCAAAAACCTGGATGGCTGGGTAGGGAACAAAACAGATTATAAGGTCGATAACAGCGAGATCCTTGTGGAACCTGCCGCTTCTGGTCCGGGTTCAGGAAACCTGTACACCGAAAAAGAATATGCTGATTTTGTCTATCGCTTCGAGTTTAAACTGACCCCGGGAGCCAACAATGGTATCGGGATCCGGGCACCGCTGGAAGGCGATGCTGCTTATGTCGGGATGGAAATTCAGGTACTCGACAATGATGCTCCGATCTATGCAAATCTGCAGAAATACCAGTATCATGGCTCGGTTTACGGAGTGATTCCTGCACGTCGCGGATTCCTGAAACCGGTTGGCGAATGGAACGAAGAAGAGATTTTTGTTCAGGGCAACCGCGTAAAGGTTACGCTTAACGGAACTGTTATCGTCGATGGTGATATTGCCGAAGCCAGCAAAAACGGCACCCTCGATCATAACGATCATCCGGGACTGAAACGGACTACCGGTCATATCGGATTCCTGGGCCACGGCTCAGTACTCCGCTTCCGGAACATCCGCATAAAATCTCTGTAGGGGGCGACCCACGTGTCGCCCCTCAGGGGCGCCCACGTGATTGGGGCGACCGCAGGTCGCCCCAACTCCGTTTTATGAGCGGACAATGATCATATTTGAAGTGTCCCCCGCAAACGTAATTATCTGATTATGAAAAAACTTATCGGATTATTGGTTCTCGGGGGACTCTTTTTGTCCCGCTGTGAGGAGGGTGTTGACATCCAGTATCAGCCTTTCGTTACCCAACCCATTATTTATTGTGTCATCGATCGGGAAGATACTGTTCACTCGATCCTGGTTGAGCGGATGTTCAGTGGTGTTCAGGCTCCTGAATTAACAGGAAAAATTTCGGATTCGCTCTTTTTTAAGGAGGTAAAGGTCAACGTAACGTTATCAAATTCCTATGGAAACCGGCAAGTCACGATCGAACCCCAATGCGTTGAAGTGGAAGTCGTAGCGCAGGGTTTTTTTGGATATAAAAAGCGCTATCTATTTCAGTTTGGAAAAAATTTGACGCCAAAATTACCGGATGGTAATATCACTTCTTATAAGCAGATAAGCATCCGGGTTGAAGTTCCCGGATTGCCTCCTGCAACGGCATCGACTGATATTATCTCCCCGCCGCTGATTTATTCACCCAATCCTTCACAACAGTACATTTACATTATTCCCGATAACCCGCTGAGAGTTCAATGGTCGGGAGGATACTGGAATGAGCTGGATATCGTGTTTGAAATCAAGGAGAAGTATAAGGATAGCACCATAACCAAAACACTTACGCTCCAGAAAAATAATGACATTCATATCAATGGGCAATATTATGAAGTCAGAATTCCCTACGACCTGGTCGTTCAGGAACTGGATAAAATGGTGAAAGTCGATGAACACATCATCCGGAGATATTTCGGTGAGGTAAAGTTCATCATCAATACCGGACAGGAAGATTACGCGAAATACATACAATACCTCGGGGGAATCAATGATTTTAACGAGACTCCGTTTTCCAATATCGAAAACGGAATTGGTTTGTTAACATCAAGATCATCCATTGATAAGGGGCCATTCTACCTGGATCAGGCATCCCGTATTTATTTTGCCAACGATTCCATTCTAAAAAGATTTAGTTTTATCGAATATTAATTGCCGATACTAAAAGCAAAACTGTGGAGCTTAAGGAATTTATTATCAGGATTTTGGTCGCGATGTTTGCCGGAGCGCTGATCGGCCTTGAAAGGCAGATCCATCACAAAAGCGCCGGGTTACGCACTAACGCACTGGTTTCGATGGGATCGGCCATCTTTGTACTGATTTCCTTTCAGATCACAGCCGACAAAGGAGGCGATGCCACCCGCATCATTGGTCAGATCGTTACCGGCATCGGATTTCTCGGCGCCGGGGTCATCCTTCATCAGGGAGTAAATATTCAGGGTTTAACAACGGCTGCAACCATCTGGTGCAGCTCGGGTATCGGATGCCTGGCTGCCGCCGGTTACTTCAAAGAGGTGCTTGTTTCCGTGGTCGCCGTAGTCATTGTGAATATGTTTTTTCGATGGCTGGATGACAAAATCAAGAAACCTGACAATGTGGAGGGCTGATCGCTAATGAAATCAGGCCGGCCGGTTATATTGATTGTTGTTGCATGCCTGATGGCAGTCAGCTTAATGGGTCAGAATGTGGAAGGTAAACAACAGGATTTTACCGATACTGTCTATCACTTTTCACCCAAAAAACTGATTATTCCAACTGCTTTTATC
>JAQWAJ010000254.1 GCA_028707745.1 Bacteroidales bacterium
CGTGCAATGGGACCGGTGCAGCCAACGGATCGTCCTATTCAACCTGTACCACTTGCAACGGGCGGGGTCAGGTTACCCGTATCGCCCATACCATACTGGGGCAGATGCAAACCTCTTCAGTTTGCCCGGCGTGCGGTGGCGAGGGAAGAATCATTACGCAAAAATGCACTTCGTGCTATGGCGAAGGGATAATCAAAGGTGAAGAGGTCATCAAAATTAACATTCCGGCAGGTGTTCAGGAAGGCATGCAACTCTCGATGAACGGCAAAGGAAATGCTGCCCGCAGAGGTGGGATGAACGGTGATTTGCTCATCATGATCGAGGAGGAAGAGCATCCCGACCTGACCCGCGACGGCAACGACCTGGTATACAATCTGTTCATATCCATCCCGGATGCAGCGCTCGGTTCAGCCGTCGAGATACCTACCGTTGACGGTAAAGTGAAAGTCAAAATAGAACCCGGAACCCAACCCGGCAAAATACTCAGACTCAGAGGGAAAGGAATACCTGACCTAAACGGTTATGGGAAAGGCGATCTGTTGGTCAGGATCAATGTCTGGATTCCAAAATCGTTATCGAAAGAAGAACGGCGTGTTGTTGAGGAGCTGGCCAAATCATCAAGCTTTTCTCCGAACCCAACGGCAGCTGAGAAAAATGTATTTCGCCGGATGAAAGAGATGTTCGAGTAAAGCTCGATTGTAACAATCTCAGGCTACAGGAGTCTTACAGACCAAAGACAAAACGACAGTTACAGTCATAAACAAAACTCTATGAACAACTTTCTGACTGCCAATAATGTAGTCAAACAATTCGCCAATCATCTGGCATTGGACAAAGTGAGTATCCACGTTCCGGAAGGCAGCATCTTCGGATTATTAGGACCAAACGGAGCCGGGAAAACCACATTGATCCGGATTATAACCCAGATAACCGCCCCTGATCAGGGTGAGATTCTTTTCCGTGGTAAAAAGATGACCATGGATGATATTTATCACATTGGCTATCTGCCTGAAGAGCGGGGCCTCTATAAAAAAATGAAGGTCGGGGAACAGGCTTTGTACCTGGTTCAGCTGAAAGGCATGTCACGTGCCGAAGGTTTAAAAAAACTCAAATTCTGGTTCGAGAAATTTGAGATTCAATCCTGGTGGGATAAGAAGGTTGAAGAATTATCGAAAGGGATGGCACAAAAGGTCCAGTTCATTGTAACTGTTTTGCATGATCCGAAGCTGTTGATTTTCGATGAACCATTCACCGGATTTGACCCAATTAACACCAACCTGGTTAAGAATGAAATCCTGAGGCTCAGGGATAACGGGGCCACCATCGTTTTTTCCACCCATATTATGGCTTCGGTGGAAGAGCTTTGTGATCATATCGCCCTGATTGAAAAGGGAAAGAACATACTTGAAGGGAATATTGATGAGGTAAGGGCCCGGTTCAAGCCAGATACTTATGAGCTTAAGTTCAGGGGTGACGCACAGAGCCTAAGGAACGCACTCAACTCCGGGATTGAAGTTCAGGAAGAGCCCACACGCGGAGATGTTGGTCACCTGATTCTCAAGCAACAGAGCCGGATGCCGGTCAGGGATATGGTTTCGGCCATCAATTCCTCTGTCGATATCATCTCATTTGAAGAGGTCATCCCCAGCATGAATGACATTTTCATACGCGCGGTTGAAGGGAACCAGTCACATTCAATAACCTCAAATACCGAAAGCCATGAATAAGATCAGCCTCATTATACAGCGCGAATACAGCACCCGGGTTAAAAAGAAATCGTTCATTATCATGACCATTCTGACCCCAGTTCTTCTAGTTTCGATGCTCCTTATCCCTACATATCTGGCAACCAAGGAAGATAATCAGGCCAAAGTGATTGCTGTAATCGACAAGACCAACATCACCGAAGGAGCCATTCCGCAGACCGAATACATGAAGTTCGAGTATATCGATAATGCTGAAATTGACAGCATCAAAAACAATTTCGAAAAAAGCGGATACTATGCGATCCTATATATACCAGAGAACGTATTGGTATCCAGCAAGGTACAACTCTACTCGAATCAACAGACCACCATTGGAGTCAATGAGCACATCACTAAAGCATTGGAAGGTTTTTTTACAAACATCAAGCTTAAAAACGAGAATGTACCGCTCGACATCATGCAGCGGATTGCGACCAACATCAATGTTGATACGATTCAGTGGACAAGTACCGGCGAGGAGAAATCCGGAAAAGCCGAGATTGCCATGATTATTGGATATATATCTGGATTTCTGATGTATATGTTCATTTTCATGTTTGGTGCACAGGTCATGCGTGGCGTAATGGAAGAGAAATCGAACCGTATTGTAGAGGTCATTATCTCCTCGATCAAGCCTTTCCAGCTGATGATGGGAAAAGTAATCGGGATCGCCCTGGTCGGTCTTACCCAGTTTCTGATATGGATTGCGCTCACTTTCGGAATATATTATGGTGCCAAGACTTTACTGGTAGACGGATCAGACAGCAAACAGAGCACTATGGTTACCCAGAGCATTATGGACAAGGGAGCGCCTGCCGTAGCTCAGGTTGACAATACGGCCAAATGGGAACAGATGTTCAAAGAGATGGCCAAGAATTTCTCCAGTGTGAATTTCCCGATGATCATCGGCTGTTTCCTGTTTTTCTTTATCGGAGGCTATCTGCTTTACGCATCCCTGTATGCAGCTGTCGGATCTGCCGTTGACAACGACACCGATACACAGCAATTTATGCTGCCGATTACCATTCCGATCATTTTAGGGCTCTTTGTCATGATTAATGCCATGCAATCGCCGAACAGCACGCTATCGGTGGTATTCTCACTGATACCGTTTACCTCGCCGATTGTCATGATGGCCAGGGTTCCTTATGGTGTCCCCTACTGGCAACTGGGCGTATCAGCCATATTACTGATCGTCACTTTCATGGGGACCATCTGGATGGCTGGTAAAATTTACCGGACCGGTATTTTGATGTATGGGAAAAAGGTAAATTACGGCGAACTATGGAAATGGATCAAGTATAAAAACTGATGGCGTCAATATTAGTCATTGATGATGAGCGCAGCATCCGGAATACGCTGAAAGAAGTTCTGGAGTATGAGAGCCACCAGATCGAGCTGGCGGAAGACGGGATCGTGGGACTGGATATGATCAGGGAGAATCATTATGACATTGTTCTCTGTGATATCAAAATGCCGAAGATGGACGGGCTGGAGGTTCTGGAGAAGATATTCCAGATCACCGGGGACGTTCAGGTGATCATGATATCAGGTCATGGAACGGTAGATGCCGCAGTGGAGGCCATCAAAAAAGGGGCCTATGATTTCATCGAAAAGCCTTTGGATCTGAATCGGTTGCTGATCACCATCCGGAATGCGATGGATAAGACTTCGCTGATCAGTGAAACCCGCACCTTGAAGAAGAAGGTGGCCCGCAAATATGAGATGATCGGAGAATCGGAGCCCATGAAAAAGATCAGGGAAATGATCGACCGTGTGGCGCCGACAGATGCCCGGGTTTTAGTCACCGGGTCAAACGGAACAGGCAAGGAGCTGGTTGCCCGTCAGCTTCATGAGCAAAGCAACCGGATTAGCGGACAATTTGTAGAGGTAAACTGTGCGGCCATACCATCGGAACTGATTGAGAGCGAACTTTTCGGGCACGAAAAAGGGTCCTTTACCTCGGCAATCAAACAGCGGAAAGGCAAATTTGAGCTGGCCGATAAAGGAACGCTTTTCCTGGATGAGATCGGTGACATGAGCCTTTCGGCGCAGGCCAAGGTTTTAAGGGCACTGCAGGAAGGCCGGATCACCAGGGTTGGCGGGGATAAAGATATTTCTGTTGATGTCAGGGTGATAGCTGCGACCAATAAAAACCTCAAGGAAGAGATCGCTCAGAACCGCTTTAGGGAAGATTTATATCACCGGCTAGGAGTGATCATCATTCATGTGCCTTCGTTGAGCGATCGCATTGATGATATTCCGTTGCTTGCCACTCACT
>JAQWAJ010000255.1 GCA_028707745.1 Bacteroidales bacterium
TTTTCCGATCCATCGCCCATATTACCAGCTAACAGAGCAGGAACGCCTGCTCTTATGGACGGGAAACCAATATTTCCAAGGCCTGAATGAATTTTTTAAACATCTTGAGGAGAAAGCCTATAAAATTCAATACCGGGTAATGCTTGCCCGATTCAGAGGCAAAACGATATGTCCATCCTGTCAGGGTTCCCGGTTAAGAAAAGAAGCACATTGGGTACAGGTTGGGAAAAAACCGATTACTGAATTAGTGAAACTTCCGGTATCCGAACTCATTATTTTCTTCGATTCGCTGAAACTTGATGAGCATCAGAAGCAGATTGCCGGCCGGTTGCTGACTGAAATCCGTAACCGACTGACCTATTTATCGGATGTGGGGTTAGGATATCTCACCCTTAACCGTGCATCAAATACGCTTTCCGGCGGTGAGTCGCAGCGAATAAATCTTGCTGGATCACTCGGCAGCAGCCTGGTTGGTTCGCTATATATCCTAGATGAACCCAGCATTGGCCTGCATTCCCGCGATACAGGCAGATTAATAAAAGTTTTACAACGTTTGCGCGACCTGGGTAACACGGTAATCGTAGTTGAACACGATGAAGAAATAATCAGGTCGGCTGATTACATCATAGATATTGGTCCCGGTGCCGGAAGGTACGGCGGTGAGGTTATTTTTCAAGGCACGCATGAAGAACTCATAAAAAGCAACGAGGGACTAACCGCCAAATACCTGTCGGGAGTCGAGAAAATTGCCGTACCGGCAAACAGAAGGCAATGGAACAACTTTATCGAGCTGAAAGGAGCGAGTGAAAACAACCTGAAAGGGATTGATGTGAAATTTCCGCTTGAAGTGATGACGGTGGTTACCGGTGTCAGCGGTTCCGGAAAATCTACGTTAATCAACAAGACGCTGTTCCTTGCCCTGAATAAACGAATCAATGGAGCCGGAGAGCGAACCGGGAGGTTTGGATCCTTATCTGGAGATTTGCATCGTATTTCGCAGATAGAGCTAATCGATCAGAATCCGATCGGAAAAAGCTCGAGATCAAATCCCATCACTTACATTAAAGCCTGGGATGATGTCAGAAAACTCATGGCAGAGCTTCCCATTTCTGAAATGAACGGTTATAAAGCTTCCCATTTCTCGTTTAATGTCGAGGGCGGGCGGTGTGAAGAGTGCCAGGGAGAAGGGGTGATAAAAGTGGAAATGCAATTTATGGCTGATGTCTATCTCACCTGCGAACATTGTCACGGCACCCGCTTTAAAGAAGAGATCCTGGATGTTCGCTATGCCGGTAAAAACGTTCACGATTTACTGGAAATGTCAGTGACAGAATCACTTGAATTTTTCCGTTCCCAAAAAGATAGTGCCGCCAAAAAGATCACCCAGAAATTGCAACCACTTGCTGATGTTGGACTTGGATATATAAAACTGGGACAATCCTCCTCCACCCTTTCCGGCGGTGAAAGCCAGCGAATCAAACTGGCGTCATTTCTGGCAAGGGGGCATGATATCGGACATACTCTGTTTATCTTCGATGAACCGACTACCGGTTTGCATTTCGATGATATTAAAACTCTGATGAGCGCTTTTAACGCTCTTCTTGACCGTGGGCACACGCTGATCATTATCGAACACAACCCGGATGTGATTAAAAATGCAGACTGGATCATCGACCTTGGTCCGGAAGGTGGTTCAGCCGGAGGCAATCTGGTGTTCGCCGGAACACCGGAGGACATGCTTAAATGCAAAGAGTCATATACCGCAAAATATTTAATCGATAAACTTTCACACTGATGACTTCCGGAAAACCATCCATCACATCGGCAGAACTGCTCTATCAGCTGAAATCGCAAGATCCCGCAGTAGTTTCAAAAGCCTTGAAAAAGCTGGAAACAGTAGCGAACATAAACGATCTTCCTTCTATCGTTTCGGTGATGGCCAACGTTACAGAAGCGAAACTACTCAAGGAATTCACTGATTTTCTTTCCAGAATCCGGTCGTCAAAAGCACCGGCCCTCATGGCCCGATTTCTCGCCGACCCAGCCAATACACGGATCAGAATAGACCTTGTTCGCGCCTGCTGGGAGTCGAATCTTGATTATTCTCCTCATTTACTGTTATTTGCGCGGCTTTTTATCGCTGAAGATTTTTTACTGGCGGTCGAAGCTTTCTCTGTAATCGAGAATACCTGTCTCGAAAGACCTGTTAACCTAACTGTTCTGATAGAAATATCGGATCTGATAAAAAACAGCATCCCTGACCAGCCTGAAACCCGACAAAAATTGACTATCGAACTGCTTCAGGTTTTAGAGCCATTTATTGCCAAAGGTTAATCGATGTTAGTATAATAACGTAAGAATTGTACCCTTTCCCAGGTTGCAGGGTCCTCGTAGCTGCGGTAGTTCATCTTTCCCCTGAAGTCATCGATTGATTGGTATTTTTGTTCTTCCATCCAGGTTGTTATGCCATTGAGGATAGTTTGCAGGTATTCAGGTCCTTTTTTATATAAAACTGAGCAAACCTGCGCGGTTTTTGCGCCAGCCAACAACATCTTTATAGCAGCTTCACTGCTATGTACACCAGTTGAACCTGAAATGTCTATCTTTTTGAATTTGTCAGTTACCAGACTGATCCATCTCAGAGACTGTGCTAAATCTGCCGGAGAACTGAATATCTGAGATGCGGTAATCTTCATCTCTTTCAGATTGATATCGGGCTGATACAAACGATTAAAGAGCACCACTCCCTGTAAGCCTATTGCATAAAACTGATTAATCATGTAAATCAGATTGGTGAAATAAGGGCTCACCTTGGCCATTAGTGGTATTGAAGTGGTATGGCGAACCTTATTCAGAATATCTGAATACCTCTTTTCGATTTTTTCCGGATTCTCACCGTCAACCGGCAATATGTATATATTCAATTCAAGCGCATCCGCTCCGGCGTTTTGTATCTGCTTGGCAAAAGCAGTCCAATCTTTGTCTGAAGTACAATTGATGCTGGCGATCACCGGTTGCCTGATAAACTTCTTTGATTGCTCAACCAGATCCAGATAGGTTTCAACTGTATGTGTTTTCGAATAGCTGCGGATATAATCCGTAGCTTCGGGATAAGCATTGTCTTCAATCATCCGGTTCGAATCTACCGTAATTTGTTCTTCAAACAATGATTTCAGTACGATAGCACCGGGGCCAAGTTCAGCAATCTTCCTGACTTTATCTATATTACCAGTCAGTCCTGAAGCACTGACAATGATTGGATTATCGAGCTGTAATCCGGCATAAGTAGTTTTCAGATCGACCATTGGGAGAAATTTTAGGTTTCGGGTATCGGGTATCGGGTTTTAGGTATCGGGTTTCGGGTATCGGGTATCGGGTTTTAGGTATCGGGTTTCGGGTATCGGGTATCGGGTATCGGGTATCGGGTTTAAAGATATGTTCTGGTGCCGAAAATTTTAGTTCCTACGCGTATCAGGGTACTTCCCTCCCCGATTGCCAGGAGGTAATCTCCTGACATTCCCATTGATAATTCATTAAACAGGGTATCCCCGGAGAAAAAGTTGGTTTTAATTCTTACAAACAGAGATTTAAGACCGGAGAACTCAGATTTTATCAGGTTCAAATCGTCAGTAAAGGTTGCCATTCCCATTAATCCGCGAATCCGGATTCCTCTGAGGGGATGTTCATGCAGATCTGAAAGCATTTCGGTTATCTCCCGATCATCAAAACCAAATTTAGATTCTTCCGTGGCAATGTGAATCTGAAGCAGGCAATCGATCTCCCGATTGTTCCTGATCGCCTGTTGGGATATCTCAGAGAGCAGTTTAAAGCTATCCACCGATTGGATCATCGAGATAAAAGGAGCTATCTGTTTAACTTTGTTGGTTTGGAGATGTCCGATCATGTGCCACTCGATGTCAGCTGGCAGAACCAAACGCTTTGTCAGAATCTCCTGGACCTTGTTTTCTCCGAAAACACGCTGGCCGGCCTGATAAGCCTGCAGGATATCAG
>JAQWAJ010000256.1 GCA_028707745.1 Bacteroidales bacterium
AGCTGTACGTAAACTTTACCGACATCATTTCGAACCCATTCGTCAAACAGGGTGATCATGAATTTTCCGAATTGCCGGGCACGCACTGACCAGTTTGTCAATTCAGCGGTATCACTGTACGAGGGCTTTACTAAAGTAAGCCCGTCATCAGGTATTCTTCCGGCCCGTCGTTCAACAACCGGTATAAACTGCATGTACCCGCTTCCGGCTTTTTTCAGGAACCGATAAACTTCCAGCGGTTTCAGCACATTTACATCATTAATCACCGACAGGGTATTAAATTTAACCTGAAATCTCTTCAGCAGGCGTATACCGGATATGACTTCCTGATGAGTCGGATTACCCTGTTTGGATTTACGATACTTATCGTGCATCTCTGCCGGGCCGTCAACAGAGATTCCGACCAGGAAATCATTCTTCTTAAAGAACCGGCACCACTCATCAGTTAAGCGGGTGCCGTTGGTTTGGAATGCATTTTCGATTTTTTTTGACCCCTGATATTTCTTCTGCAGCTCAACGGCCCTGATGAAGAAATCAAGCCCCATAAGAGTTGGCTCGCCACCCTGCCAGGTGAAAGACACTGTCGGAACTTCCTGTGATGCAATATACTGTCTGATGAATTCTTCCAGAATCTCGTCGGTCATTTTGAAACTTCCGGTATCAGAATAGAGTTTTTCTTTCTCCAGATAATAACAATAGGTACAATTTAGATTGCATACGGATCCGATGGGTTTAGTCATGACCATGAATGCCTTTGGTTGTGTAACCTTAATGGCATCGCTCAGGGTAAGGGTCTTGTTTTTATCGAATCGGGCCATGTGGCGAAGATAGATAGTCTTGAATATTGTTGTTAATTTTAAATTGACAATCTTTGTTTATCATTAACTAACTCTTTTTCCTTTACTATGAACATTTTCGTTGCAAAGTTAAGCTCCAGTACTCAAAATGAGGACCTTAAAGGGCTTTTCGAAACTTTTGGCCGCGTGGATTCGGCTAAAGTGATCATTGATCGCGATACCAATCAATCAAAAGGATTTGGTTTCGTGGAGATGCCTGATGACAATGATGCTCAGGCTGCAATTGACAGCCTGAACGAAACGGATTTTAAAGGCAGCCGCATTGTAGTCAAGCAGGCTCGTCCGCGCACTGAAGGTCCTGATTTCGGACCGAGAAGACCGAATCCCAGATTCGATCGATAACCTTAACAAGGGCGGGAAACCGCCTTTTTTTTATAATAATAAAGGAGAAAAATGAAAAAGTTAATTAAATCCCTGTCCGCCATTTTATTGTGTGTTGGTTTATTCGAATCTTGTTCGACTGTGCCGATCATTGGCCGTAAACAATTAAGTCTTTTACCGGAATCCTCGATGATCCAGATGGGTCTTACCGATTATCAGGTGTTTATGAAGGCAAACAAAGTTTCGGCCAATCAAAAGGCTACGCAAATGGTGCAGACTTCAGGCTCCCGGATAGCTGCCGCGGTGACTAAGTTTTTAAAGGATAACGGAAAGGCTTCTCAAATTGCTAATTATCAATGGGAATTCAATCTGGTAGCTGATGCAACGGCAAATGCCTGGTGCATGCCAGGTGGTAAGGTGGTGGTTTATGAAGGCATTCTACCCTATACCATCAGTGAAGCAGGATTGGCCGTTGTTATGGGCCACGAAATTGCTCATGCCCTGGCTCATCACGGGAATGAAAGAATGAGTGACGGGCTGGTTCAGGAACTGGGTGGAATGGCTTTAAGCAAAGCTATTGAAAGCAAACCTGAAGCAACCCGGAAAATTTTCCAGCAGGCATACGGCATCGGATCGCAGCTCGCCTTTATTTTACCCTACTCACGTTTACATGAAAATGAGGCTGACCGTTTGGGACTGATATTGATGGCTATGGCGAAGTATGATCCCAATGAGGCAGTCGCTTTCTGGGAGAGAATGTCGAAATCGGATTCCGGAAATAAAATAACGGCCTGGTTAAGTACGCATCCATGTGATGAAGACAGGATCGCTTCTCTGAAGAAAAACCTGCCCGAAGCCATGAAATATTACCGGCTGGCTCTTGCCGGCAAATAGACGTGATCCGTTCATATCAGATATCGGTCACCCAAATGTTTAATGTTTGTTATTTAGAATAATTCTAAGGTGTGATTATGGGCGAAGCATTATCTTCGTCACTTTAAATAGCAACAGTGGCATTCAGAATTGATACAACAAGTGGCTTTCGCCGGGGTGACAGAACAAAGCGCTTTCGCGGGGATGACAGAAGATGGAGTGTGAGGTGGAGAGGTGGAGCGAAGGTTGTAGGGGTTGTAATGGTTGTAATGGTTGTAATGGTTGTAATGGTTGTAGGGGTTGTATTGGTTGGGTGCAGGGGTAGCCAAAAAGCAGAGCGCATTTCGAACCCTTTAGCACAGAATCTGGATACCTCTTTGTTGTCAGTGACCTATGCAAAGGGTTTTCGGTTTGAGCGATGTGAGGAGGGAACAATCCTGATCCTGTCGAATCCGAATAAACCGGGTAGCGAGATTGCCAGATATCGTTTGATGCCCAAGAAATCCGGAACGGGTCAGAAAGCTGGTTATACAGATATACTGGTTCCTGTGAAACGGATGGCGGCATCATCCACCACTCACGCCGGTTTTTTGTCGGCACTCGGTTCGGGGGAACAGCTGATCGGTTGTAATAATCCCGACAGATTATATGACACTTTATTGTATAACAGGTTTCTGAAAGGCGACCTTTTGCAGATGGGACATGATCTGGAGTATAATCTGGAGTTCCTCATTGCATCAAAACCCGATCTGGTGTTGCAAACCGGTATCGATGGGCAATTTGTTCCGGATCCGCGGCTGACTGGAATGGGCATTCCGGTGATGTTCCTGTTGGAATGGATGGAATCAACCCCTCTTGGCCGGGCCGAATGGGTTAAAGTTTTCGGACAGGTCACGGGAAAAGTCAGAGAAGCAGATTCCCTTTTCCATGTGATTGAGACCAACTATTTGCGATATGCAGCACTTGGACACGGTGCTCCGGAGAAGGTCAAGGTGTTGACTGGAAATGTGTTTAAAGGGAGTTGGTATATGCCTGGAGGAAACAATTTTATGTGCCGCTTTTTTGAGGATGCAGGCATGAATTATCTGTGGAAAGAGACCAACCAGTCAGGCAGCCTGGCGCTTAGCTTTGAATCGGTTGTTTATAAGCTGACTGATGCACCGGTATGGGTCAATGTCAATGCTGATTCTCTTTCGCAATTACTGGCAGCTGAACAGCGCTATTCCATATTCAGGGCGCTGAAAGAGCACCGGGTATTCAATGTTTTGAACCGGGTGAATAACCACGGTGGGAATGACTTCTGGGAGGGTGGCGTTGTCCGCCCGGATTGGCTTTTGGCCGATTTACTGGCCATTGCGCATCCTGAACTGGTTCCCGGTCACAAATGGAATTATTGCAAACCATTGATATATAATTAACAGGATGGATACAAAACGGGCAGCATGGGTTTTCCCGGTATTGACAGGGATTTTGATTCTTGCCTTTTTCGGAGATTTGCTGTTCGGGAGTGTCCGCCTGTCATTCCAGGATTTTTCTGACGTCATATTTGGCCGGTCAGACAATCAGAATGCGGGTTATATCATTTGGAGCCTGCGCTTGCCCAAGGCGATAACCGCCATTTTAGCCGGCTCGGGGCTGGCTTTGTGCGGGCTATTAATGCAAACCCTCTTCAGGAATCCGTTGGCCGGTCCATTTGTTCTTGGAGTCAGTTCCGGCGCCAGTCTAGGTGTGGCGCTGCTGGTAATGGCGTCATCCTGGTTCGGAGGATCTGCCCTGGTCAGTGTGCTGCCTTACGGCCATTGGGGGATGGTCATTGCTGCTATGGCAGGCGCGCTGGCTGTCATGCTTTTTGTAATGCTCGTATCCTCACGTGTTGCCGATTCAGTTTCGATACTGATCATCGGAATGATGTTCGGCAGCGCAACCGGCGCCATTGTCAGC
>JAQWAJ010000257.1 GCA_028707745.1 Bacteroidales bacterium
AGGTAGCTCAGCTGGTTAGAGCGCATGATTCATAATCATGAGGTCGCCGGATCATTCCCGGCTCTCGCTACAAAAACCATCTTCCGGTTCGATCCGGAAGATGGTTTTTGTTTGTCACCATTTATAGCTGGTCAGACCCTATCCATTGATCTAATCTGTTGCTAATCAATTTTTTTTTGGCGGATCGGGAATAATATTTTAAATTTATTCACCATTCATGATAATCATTTGAGCAACCCGCCAGGGTAAAAACAGACAGACCATCTGTTTGTATTCAGGAAGATTAAGGTGTGATTTTACATTACTGCAATCGCAGAATAGGGATTGAAAATTCCAGTGATTAACGTGTAAAAGAAAACATCATGGACAAATCAGATTCAAACAACAAAAACAAGGTGGAGGACGAAAAACTCAGAAGTGCCACTGAATCAACTATCGATTATCTGCAAACAACTATGCATAACGGCACTGAGGAACTGAATCGGTTAAGAATCAAGCTTTCATTATCTTACTGGATTATTATTGTCCTGTCAGTGATCATGTTTTTCGTGGGTATTGCCCTGCTGCTCATCCCTGCCATGGCTGCATTTTCTGAAATCAATACCTTACAATCGCTGATCGCCGGCGGATTTGGAGTTGCAGATCTGACCGGGCTTTTCCTGTTCCGACCGATCGAAAAAATTAAAAATATGATGGGCGATATGAGCCAGATCATTCTGATAATCAGTAGCTACCAAACACAGGCCGGCTTGCGGTTAATGCAAATGGATGTTAATAACCGACCCTCACTGGGACAGGCCGCTGATAATATTAATAAGGTAACTTATGAAAGCATCAGGATGATTCAGAAATACTTTGAAATTAAGGAGGATATGCCAAAACAGTCTGTGCCTGCTCCGGTAGATACAGAAGCTGCTTCAAAAAATTAACCCGAAAGCATTTTTTGTAATGAAAAGGATCATCAGTTCAATGAAAATTGTGCTGCTTCTGGTCATTCTGACAGGAGCATTGTGTAGCTGCATCAGCCTGAAATCGGTGAACGAATTCTCCTCATCTTCGCTGAAAAGCATTAAACTGTTTGAGGAAATCCCTTACAGTTTTACGCAGAACTGCCTGGATAACTGTTATGATGATAAAATCTGGAACAGGAGCTTTGATTCACTTAAATGCCCTTGTAAAACATACCAGAAAGCAGACAGTGTGACATTACTGATCTACAAATCTGTTAAAGGCTATTTTGACGGACTGGCCAACCTGTCAAAAAATGATCTCACTTCCTACAAAATGAATTCAGTAAATAAAGCATTGACGACGGCTGATTATGGGTCCGTTAAAATAGAAAAGGCTCAGGCAGAGGCTTATTCAGATTTATTCAATATCCTGTTTCGGGCAGCAACGGATCGTTATCGCCAGTGCAAAATCAAGAAATTTATTAAAGAAGGAAATGAGCCATTGAAGGTGTTAATCCGGTTTTTGGATTTTAATCTGTCGGATAACCTGAATGGTTTACTGGATGTCAAAAAGAGAAGTATTACCAGTGATTATTTTGATTTGGATAAGGATTCCACACTCTCGTCTTTTGAGAAAATGAAGGCGGTCGAGGAGTACTATCAGAAGCTGGATCGATTGGAAGCCATTCAGAAAAAACTGATTACCTATTCAAAGGCACTACGGAAAATTGCGGATGGACATCAGGCTCTGGTTGACCACAGCGGAAAATTAAACAAGTCCGAGGTTAAGGAACAACTCTTGCAATATGCCTCAGATATACAGGATATGATCACTGATTACAACAAAATAACGAAGTAACTATGGCATCCCTGACATCAACACAAATCCATGAACTTGCACACCATTTTCTAAATTTGGGGCAGGCTGCGGGCCAATACAGGATTGATAATTTTGAAAACCTCTCCAAAACGCAAAACAAGGAATTAAAGGACCATGAAAAGGCAATTCTGGGTTGTGCCAATGACCTGTTCGCCTGGTCAGCATCCATCGTCATGAATGACGTAAGTGGTTCATTAGCAACGCTGAATGATGTGACTAATAAAATAGAAACTATTTATAAAACTTTGAAAGATGTTCAGAAGGCAATCGACATTGCCGCTGCAGTGGTGACGGTCGGCGCTGCTGTAATGGCCAAAAACCCGGATGCTATTGCGACAGCTTTAGGTGGACTCTGCACTATTCTGACAAAATAGAATAGAACAATTGAGAAATCGAACATGAATCTTGCAGAAGAAAAATAGGTTTGGCTTTAGCTTTACAGTGGCGTAACTTTGAGTAAGAATGTTGTTCAAAGTGTCAGCTAAGGAATTTTGTACGAAGAATAAACACTTAAACCTAAACGCCATGAAAAAACTTGTTGTTTTACTGATTGCATTTCTGGTAATCGTAATCAGCCAGAATTCTGAGGCCCAGATGCAAAAGGATACCCTTGCTACCTATCTGAAAAAGGCTGAAGCTTTAGCAAAACAAGGGAAACCGGAAGATGCTTCAAAAATTTATACCGGCATTATGGCCAGTGTGCCTGACAACAAAGATGCTGTTCAGGGATGGATTTTAACCAACATGAAAAGAACCCAGACCGGTGAAGAGGAAATGATAAAGTCGTTGTCAGAGCTGAGTGAGATTTACCCGAAAAATACCGGGGTGATTTTTTTTAAAGCATTCATAGAAGCTGAATATCAACACAATGATGATGCATTAAAGGATATTGACCGGTTAATCAGCCTTCAACCGGATACCGCATCGCACTACATTCTGAAAGGGCAGGTGTTGAGCTCGATGGGGAAATTCAATGAGGCGTTTGTCGAATTCGACCAGGCGACGACATTGGATCCAAAAAGATCTGATGTTTGGAACATGAAAGCAAATGCACTGGCAAAAACGGGTCGGTTTGATGAGGCCATCGCTGCTATGAACAAAGGGTTTGAGCTATCACCGGATAACCCTGAATTCTAATATAACCCGGCCTGCATTTACTGCCTTAAAGGCGATAAACCGCACACGCTGGCTGATCTGAAAAAAGCAATCTCGCTAAACTCTTCATTGAAGGCGTATTCATTGAAAGATGCGGATTTCAAAAGCCTTTACGATGATGAGGATTTTAAAAAGCTGTAGCATCAGAAAAGCTGTTTATCTAAATCAATGATTTTATCGAAATAGGGTTTCAGCGTCTCCCGGTGGGTGACAAATATTATGGTTACTTGATTTTTCAGATGCAGCAGGCACTCCATGATGCGAATGGGATACTGTGCTTCCGGCAAATGAGTTTGTTATAAAAAGTATATCCGGTTTCGCCATTCGCCGGTAATTAATCCTCCCTTCACCGACGGGCTGTTGAATACGGCTCTTCGATGGCGTTATCTTTGTTCCATCATTGAGAAGAATGTTATAACCTAATTAATATTTAAGAAATGGAACGAATTGATCCTGATTTTCACACCGGTCACCGGCATCACCATGCGGCTTGTGACCATCGCAGGCACATGAACAACCGGAGGGGTTGGGGAATCCTGTTAATTCTGGCAGGCGGAGTTCTTTTTGCCAATGCTGTCGGATGGTTTTCTGAGGATGTAAGACACATGCTTCTGTCGTGGCAGATGCTGATTATTGCCATCGGAGTTATCTCGATGATCAACAACCGGAGCATTGTCCCCGGATTGTTTATCGTAGCTGTCGGTGCTTTCTTCATGATTAATGAATTCTGGGAAATTGCAGAGGTTTGGCGGCATGCTTTCTGGCCGATTATTCTGCTGCTTTTCGGGGTTTATCTGATAATTGCCCCGCCACGATATCTCAGGCATGGCAATGGCACAACCCAAGGGCCCGCTCAGGGGGGAGACAACCGGGATTTTATAGATGAGGTGGCTGTATTCAGCGGCGGCGACAGGATCATCACCTCTAAAAATTTCAAAGGTGGCCGTATTGTTAGCGTTTTCGGGGGCTCCGACATCAATCTGATGAATGCCCA
>JAQWAJ010000258.1 GCA_028707745.1 Bacteroidales bacterium
GGTTGATATCGACCAGAATAATCTCGATTTTTTTACAGGTGCAACCCGATTTGGGAACCAGATTCAGATTCACCGGGGTACTGAAATTGTACCCCCCTGAAATCAGAACCGGATCAGGATTGCTGTAGTAGGCGCGGTCTTCACCCATGAATGATTCAAACCTGATCACAAGCTCCGAATTGCTTGGCAAAAAATGCAGATTGAAATCCTCAGTAGCTGGCCCGTTAACCGCTGCAGTACGGACAAATCTCAGTTCATGGCCGAGCATCTCATAAATATTCACGGTAAAGGCATAGGAGAGCGGATCGCCGCCCGGGGCAAAAACCGGATGAAACTGCAATGGGGCGCTGTGCAGATTCGTATTGATCCAACCCAGCATATACATTCCCGGCCTGCTCAGTGTGATGTTGGCCACCAGTAGTGCGCCGGACGCTTCTACAGTAACCGGGCCCTGGTTCTCCCAGATTCCGGACGATTCATTCATAAACCACAGCGGAACTTCTTCCCCGGCGGCAATGAAGGCAGCTGAAACCGGGTTATAAACGGCCGGGCTGATGACCGCCTGACATTGGATGGGCTTCGATATTGTACTGACTGACAAAAGGTTCTGGTCCTGTATGTCGATAAACAGGCCACATGCCGGGTACACTAAACCGGGATTGCCTGCTGCATCCACAACAATCTGTCCGCCCGGGAAACTCTTCAATCCATTGGTGGTGCTGCCTTCCCAGCAGGAGAGGGTGATAAACAGGTCGCCCGGAGTGAGTTGACTGTTGCCGCTGCCAGATAGCTCGGTGCCGGCATTCATCTGAAAGGAAGCCAAACCGGCCGGTGTTTTCAGAGAAACTGTATCGCTTAACTTTCCAAAAACCAGGCGGGCAGCATCCGTCATATAAACATGATCCACGTTTTCGGCAGCCACCGACCTGTTTACCATGTATATACGGATCGGATTAATTCCCTCGTGATACGTTAGTACCGGCACCTGCACCGGGATATAATCCCGTTGACTGGCATGAATGACAAAACTAACCGGTGTTTGTGCATCCGGTGAGGTACGGTCAGGATGCAGGGCCAGAGCCAGTGTTCCCTGAGTGGAATAAAACCGGGTCTGCCTGATTCCGGCCAGATCCAGAATGTTACTTTTATCGCTTCCGGTAATCGTGACCTCCACACGCAGATCGCTGTTGACTCCGAGAGGCATTCCGGTTGAAGCATCATAAAACTGAACATCCCAGGTGGTTTTAACCAGATCGAAATCGATCTGCCACTTCAGATCGGATAACCCGTCTTCAATCTTCTTGCACCCTTCAAAAACAACCGGAAAGCTGATCAGAATAAAAAACAGGAGAAAATGGCCAATTTGTCTTTTCATGAAGTAAAACTATTTTATGGTAAATGAAAGCCCGACACCAACCAGCTCCTTGAATTGGATCCGGGGTTTAAAACTATCAGCGGTGCCGTCATCATTGGTGTCCTTGCCGATTTCGATGTCGTGGTCATAGATCATCAGGGTGTTGATGTTCAACGACAGATATTTATTGATTTTCATCAACACGAAAACTTCCCAGTTAACATCAACATACTGGGGATTCTTCAGATAATTGGAAAACAGATCGAGCTTGGTTTGCATGGTCACGTTCTTCATCACATCCAGCTTGTACATTACCCGGATATAACCTCCAACTTCGGCCCTGAATTTTTTACCCGGATCCACTCCGTATGCACCGGCATTGGAAAGACTATCGTTGAGCACAAAGGTGGTTTTTGCGGTCAGCGGGGAAGCAAAGAGCGTGAAATTCTCCCCTTTTTTCAGATCCAGACCGATGGCGCCCAAAAGATAGGCCGGCGCAAAGAGGTCGGAAATCACCTCGCCGCCTTCGGGTTTACTGTATCCGGGAGTGAACTGCGACTTGAAGTTGAGCATGGCGGCGCCGTTCAGATTTTCATTCAACCGGTACCCAAGCTTCGACATCACCTCAAAACGGTCATCCGTCTTTTGCCAGATCGTTTTCCCCTGTTTCATCAGTCCATACCCTAAATCCACCTGGTTATCCCAGGCCATCCGCTGTTTCTTATAGTTGTAAAAACCGTTGAAACGACCGTTCACCGACATGGAGTTTTGGCCGCCCGCCGACCAGTTGGTCAGCGAAACCTGAGAAAAGGAAATCGTCAGATTGTTTTCGGTTTTCCAACCTTTTTCGCCATCCAGACTGATATTCCGCAAATGTTTTTCTCCATCGGTCACCTGTGACTGAACCGGATGGCTGAGAAAAAGGGCGGAAAACAGGAGGGTAATTGTTGTAAATTGCTTGAAGATCAGTGATTCCATTTCATTTAGGTTGCTCGTGAGTATGTAACAATAATACTCAAAATGCCGGATTCGGCAAAAGCCGCAGCTGCCGGAAGGATTATTATCTAACCGGCCGGAAAATCGGGTAAGGTGGAATTATAATTTCTTGCTGTACGGGATGATCAATACATTTGAATCGGCCTGGCGGGCTACTCTCAGACTGACGCTGCCGACAAAGAATTCCGTGATATATCCCCGGCCCTGACTGCCCATCACCGTTAAAGTAATCTGATTGACGCGGATGTATTGCGGAATGATTTGTTTGGGAATGCCGTACTCCAGCAAAATATTGATTTCCGTTTCAGGATGAGCGAGTTTGAACTCATCCCTGAGCCTTTCCATTCGGGCCGTATCGATCCGGTTGAACTCCTCGAGCTTGTTTTCGAGATGCTTGATCTTTACCGCATCCTGCACATGGATAATCGTGAGTTTCGGAATGGATGTCATCTGATTTTTCAACCACTGAAAAGCATTTTCTGAAAAGTCGGAGAAATCGGTGGTCAACAGAATGTTTGGGTTGATATTCTTATATAGCAGCTCGATTTTCGGCTTCTGCTGTTTGAATTGACTGATGAACTTTTCGTAATGGCGGAGGTCTTCAAGGAGGGTATCATCCGGTTGTTTGACCTGGGTTTCTTTATCAAACGCCATCAGCAATACCGGGCATTTCATGTTGTGCAGCACTTCAGAGGCGGTGGCGCCTAAAGTCTGTTTCGACCACGAATGCCCCCGCGAGCCAATAATCACCAATTCCGCCTGATTGATTTTCACCTGCCTCATCAGCTCGATGGCCGGAACACCCATCACGGTTTTCACTTCAGTTTCATACCCATGACTGATCAGGAGTTTTTTTTGCCTGTCGAGTTCATCCTGGGCGGTATCCATGTTGTATTCGGCAAAATCCTCGGTGCTTCGCAGGTTCAGCACGTAAACCAGAATGATTTTTCGTATTCCGAACAGCTTGAATTCAACGGAATTCTCAATGATCCGATCCGATGCAACGGATAAATCGGTTCCTAAAATGGCAGTTTTCATGGCGTTGAGCATTATACCCAAATATACGAAAATAAGGGGTGATTTTGTAGTGGCATTGAATCTGATTTATTTAATTTAGGAGTACCTAAAATATCTAAAAATTATGGAGTCCAATGAAATGAGTAAATCATGTGGGACAAAAAATGAACAATATTGTTGTTACATTATCATTAAGGTCATGATATTTGTTTGTCTGTTTTTGGTTTCTTTTGGAACCCTGATGGCCCAATGGTCCAATAATCCTTCATCGAACCTGATTCTATGCCAGCAGGGACAGCCAAAGTCTGCAGAAGTCGTGTGTTTTAATGGCCAGTATTTAATCACCTACTTTAAGGCTGTTAATAAAAATTATTGTTATTATTTGCAAATTCTAGATTTCGATGGTCATCCGAAGTTTAGTGGTGATGGGCTGATGATCAGCAATCACCCTTTTCAAACATCACCATCATCTGATTTAATTATTGATTTGGACGGCAATATCATTATCGCTTTCGGAGATAACCGGAACGATGAATATTCAGATATTGTATTGTACAAGATGGATTTTGCCGGAAACCAACTCTGGGGAAACGATGGA
>JAQWAJ010000259.1 GCA_028707745.1 Bacteroidales bacterium
ATTCAGGCTGGAAGCAATGATTCTTACGTGATTATCGTTCATAGGGTTTGTTCGTCTGATCTTCTAATGGATAAAACACCTTTCGTTCTCCGGATACGGTTCATGATCGTTTCAAGATGCGGCCTGACCTGTACAATCAAAGTGTAGGTTCCCTCGAATTGTCCATCTTTTGAAACCAGGTTCATCGAGCGCATACTCACTTTTAAATCAGAAGCAATGATCTTGCTGATTTCATTGACTACTGCTATATTATCCTTTCCGGTAATTTGCAAATTTATGGTAAACCCGGCTGTTGCGCCGTGTGAATCGGTCCAGCGCACCTTGACCACCCGGTATGGATACCGTTCAATCATCTGGCGGGCATTGGAGCAACTTACACGATGGATTTTCGTGCCCTCGTGAACGGTCACAAAACCGAATACTTCATCCCCAAATATCGGGTTACAGCATTTGGAGAGTTTGTAATCAACATTCCCCAACGAATCATCAATCACCAGATAATCCTGTGATTGTGAGGTAACCTTCACCAAACCGTCGACAGTTTTCGGGGAGACTATCTTGTCCTTCAGAATTTCAGACGGAGCTTTATCCTTCAGGAAATCCCGGATCGATGCCAGTTCAATCTTGCTTTCTGAAATCTGCTGGTACAGCTCAAGGGCATCTTTAAGATTAAGCCAGTTTACAATTCGCTGAAGCGTGGACACATCCGGTTTTATTTTCCACTGACTCAGTTTTCTGGCCAATATTTCTTTCCCAATGTCAGCATCCTGATAATTAGCTTCATTGAGGAACCGTTTGATTCTGGATTTGGCTATTGAAGAAGAGACCCAATTCAGCCAATCGATTTTCGGCTTTTGCTGCTGCGAGACCGTCACCTCAACCTGATCACCATTCACCAGCTTTTGGCGGATCGGGACCATCTGATTGTTCACCTTTGCCCCGGTACAATGATAACCCACATCGCTGTGAACCGCGAATGCAAAATCCAGTACCGTTGAACCGGCTTTCAGTTTCAGTAAATCTCCCTTGGGGGTAAAAATGTATATCTGATCGGAGTATAATTCATTTTTCGCCTTCGATTCAACGACTTTTTCAGGTTCCCGTATCGTTTCCAACGCGTCTCTGATTTCAGAAAGCCATTCAGCTCCTTCGGTATCGCCATTGTTTTCCTTATAACGCCAGTGTGCAGCATGCCCCTTTTCAGCAATGACATCCATTCGCTGGGTTCTGATCTGTACTTCGACCCACCGGCCTTCCTGACCGATTACCGTAGTATGCAGCGATTCATATCCGTTTGGTTTTGGCGAGGATATCCAATCGCGCAAACGATTGGGGTTAGGTTGATAAAGATCCGTAACGATCGAGTAAACCTGCCAGCAGTCGGCCTTCTCATTTTCCGATGGATTTTTCAGGATGATCCGGATGGCAAAGAGGTCATAAACCTCATCGAATTCGACTGCCTGGCTGACCATCTTTCTCCAGATCGACGGAATTGATTTTGTTCTGCCCTTGATGTCACACAGATAACCTTTCGATTTGAGTTCATTAGCCAGCGGCTTAATAAACTTTTCAATGTATTCATCCCTGTTGGAACGGGTTTCAGCCAGGTGTCTCGAGATATCGCGATGAATATCAGGAAGGAGGTTTTTCATGGAAGCCTCCTCAAACTCGTTCTTGATCTGGTACAGCCCGAGCCGGTGAGCAATCGGGGCATATAAATCGCCGGCTTCCTGGGCAAGTTTAAGTCGGGCTTCATCAGTCAGTTCATCTGCTGACCTGAGTTCCTGTAGCCGCATACCTGTCTTGATCAGAATGACCCGCACGTCATCCGAGATGCTCAGGAGCAATTGAATGAATTTATCGGCATGGATTTTGGTCCGGGTGGTGTTCAATTTCTCGATTTTCTTTAATCCCACGAGGATATTCACCATAGGGAGACAGAAATTTTCTTCCACCTGAGCTGCTGTCAGCCAGTCCCGGTTATACGGAACGGTAAGCAGGCAAGCCGCGTGAGAGGTGTCTCCCAAACCCAGTTCGCCTGTAATGATAGGGATCAATTCCGAATTTTTCATCCGGATCTGAGTGGCCTCTACTTCAGGAACCGTGGTCAGATAGTTGTCAAGCCACTCCTGCGCCCGCTCAGGAAGAGAAACTTCCCGGGTATTCATGGTGTACCGTTTTGGATCAGCTTCAGATAAATCTCCAGTGAAACCCACGCATCAGTGGCGGCATACACCATCTGAGCCTCGGTAAGAGTATCAGCTTCCCAATTTGATAATTGCTGTGATTTTGAAATTCGAAAACCCAAAACAATGGCGGCCATTTTCTTAACACCGATATTTTCAATACCATATTGGCCAACCATATCCTGCAGATCGATAAACCCGTCTGTTTGTTTGGGGTACAAGGCTTTCAATGCCCGGATATCCTCATGGATTGCCGCACCAATTTTCAGCGGGCGGTCGAGGGTCAGTAAGGGCTCAAGTGCCGGGTAGCGGCCCAGTTTATTCATCCGGAACAGATAAGCATCATTCCGGGTGGCAAGCTGAAGCAATGATACCGGGTTCAGTTTACCTTTTTTAAATGTTGGTTTCGTTTCGGTATCGAAACCGAGTATTTCGGCTTGCGATAACCTCCTGACAGCATCTTCAGCTTCGGATGTGTTGCTGACAACATGAATAGTACCCTGAAAACTCCTCAGTGGCAACAAGTTCAACTCATCAGGATCAATGTGACTGGCAAAATTCATTAAATACGCGTGAATAACAGCTCCAAATATATCCGTTTTTTATTCTTCTTCCCCGATCCATTTGAGAAAACCATCTGACCATGCCACCTTATTTTCTTCAAAAAGATCATCAAGGACCCTGGATATTTTATCTGGCTCTTCACTAATCCTGACATTCAGGTCCTGAATGGTCAGCTGATCCGAACGAACCGCATCGCGTATCTGCCCAATGATCAGATCATTATCATACCGATTTAACGGTGCATCACTACTTTCCATGCAAACATCGCATTGTCCGCACCTGAACGGATCTTTTTCTCCGAAATACATCAGCAACATCTGACTCCGGCACCTGTGGCTTTCTGTTGCATAATGGATCATGGTATCCATTCTCATCCGGGTCAGGGCTTCCTGCTCATCATATTCCTTTTTGGGAAACAGTAATGATTTATCCGGCAAGCGTTCGGCCGTAAAGATGATCTGAGGAGTCTTTTTAGGCTTGATATAATATAATATGCCCATACCATGCAGGGTATTGAGCACTGAGGTGATCACCTGAACCGGAACTTTGGCCTTGGCGGCCAGGTTATGTTCATCGATCCTGACAAAATCGGAAAACATACCGGAATAAACCCTTAATATCAGTTTAATGATCCCATCATATCCTTCATTGACAATCTGGAATTTGTACAATTCATCACGGTCGACCCTAAAGTGTATGCGGGCCGGGAGATCAATATCTTCAGTAAGTTCAATATATCCGGCGCGTTCAAGGTGTTTGAGAACATGAAATGCCGTGAGCGAATGAAAACCAAACTTGACACAAAAGTCCATCAGGTTAAAATCAAAAACCTGATTCTTACCGGAGCCCGGCACTATTTCGAGGTAATTGCCCAGGGCCTGATAAACCCTCCGGATCATTTCAATATCGGGAAATCTGACCTGATGACTTTTTTCGATCGAAAGTTTGTCGGCTGTCTGATAAAGCAGCACGGGATAAGCCTTTTTCCCATCCCGGCCTGCCCTGCCCGCCTCCTGAAAATAGGCCTCCGGTGAGTCTGGCAGGTCCATGTGAATGACCGTCCTGACATCCGGTTTATCGATTCCCATGCCGAAAGCATTGGTGGCCACTATGATTCTGACTTTGCCCTTCGACCAGGCTACCTGCCGTGCCTGGCGGTCCTTCTGATCGAGACCTGCATGATAATACTCAGCGGAAATTCCCTC
>JAQWAJ010000260.1 GCA_028707745.1 Bacteroidales bacterium
CTACCAATTCAAATCTCAACCTGATCAGATTTCCCTCATCGCAAAAGCTGATTCTATTATCAGTCAATCGAATGCCAAGCTTGAACTGTTTTCGAATCTGGATGCATTCTTTATTGATTACAAAAAAGATAAAGACAACCTTACGAAAAAGGTCGCCACCACTTATTTTGATGCTCTTTCAGGCGACAATGAAGGTCATTTTACTCCAACAGATCCCGGGTACGAAACATTAAAGTCTGCCAGATTCCTTATAAAGCGAATGCATTTATTTTACAGGATTCAGCCAAAAATTTTGGACCAGACTTCAGCAGCAACCCATCTCGCTCATCAATATGCGATGAAAATCCGGTCAGAGTACTCTTCAATACTGGCCAATCCTTCACAAACCGATTTTAATCTTGTTGAAGCTAAAATGAAGGAACCGCTGAATAAAATGAGCATACAGGAAACGACCTTTGCGAATAACGTTAAACAGATGTCGATAAAGCTTGCCTATTCTCTCAGTTTCATCCTGATTCTCCTGCTCTCCATGATCGTGGTGGTGACACTTATTCTATCAAGATTAATGGTCAGATCAGTCAGTGTTCCCATTCTCAGAATCGTTGAAAATTTGAAAAA
The DNA here is from genome assembly GCA_028707745.1 of Bacteroidales bacterium. GTDB lineage: Bacteria > Bacteroidota > Bacteroidia > Bacteroidales > UBA12481 > UBA12481. The sequence continues at coordinate 619 of JAQWAJ010000260.1, forward strand.
GATGGCTGTTGGTGACATCTCGGGTGTCAGTTTGTATTCATCGTCAGATGAAATCGGACAATTATCAGATTCATACCGGGAAATGCAGTTCAACCTGCTTTCTCAGGTTGAGCAAGCCAAACGTGTAGCAAAAGGCGATTTTGAACAAACCCTTACTCCCCGGTCAGAGAATGATGATTTGACAATTGCGTTGAATGAAATGACAGCAAGTCTGAAAAAGGTAAGAATTAAAAATGATCGTGACAACTGGATAAAATCCTGTCAGAATGAGCTTGGCTTCGAGCTTCAGGGCGACATTGACCTGACAAGTGTCGGACAGAAAATTTCGGGTTTGGTTTCGCGTCAACTAAATGCTTTGACATCGGCATTATTTGCAATGGATGAAGCCGGAGTTCTTCAATTTATCGGTGGTTATGCCGTGAACAGTCGACAGGCACATTTGCGCATATTCAAACCAGGCGAAGGGTTGCCAGGTCAAGTGTCAGCGGATGGCAAGGCTGTGATCATAGAAGACGTACCTGATGACTATCTGGATATTTTCAGTGGTTTAGGCAGTCAGAAACCCAGGTATCTGATGATCATTCCCTGCATGTACAACAATAAAACAGAAGGTGTTCTGGAATTAGGCAGTTTGAAACCATTTTCAGATGTTGCACTTGACTACATCAACCTGGTTTCTGAATCCATCGCAGTTGCCATACAGGCTTCAAAAAGCAGAACAGCTCTTCAGGAGTTACTGGCCAAACAGATCAAATTAATGGAAGAGCTTCAGCTTCAGCAGGAAGAGCTACGCCAGACGAATGAAGAGTTACAGGTTCAGCAGGAAGAATTACGCCAGTCAAATGAAGAGCTGGAGACCCAAACCAGGGAACTTGAAGAATCAAAAATGAGCTTGCAGGCACAACAGGAGGAACTGAGGGTAACCAATGAAGAATTGTCGGAGCGGACTCATGCAATTGAAAATCAACGGGAAACTTTAAGAAAAAAGAACGACGAATTGGAAAAAGCTCGTCAGGACATTGAGAATAAAGCCCGCGAACTTGAGCAGATTAGCGCCTATAAATCAGAGTTCCTGGCAAATATGTCACATGAGCTTCGTACACCGCTCAACAGTATTTTGGTATTATCACAGATTCTTGCAGAGAACAAACCGGCAAACCTGAACGAAAGGCAGATCAAATCAGCAGAAACTATAAAATCATCAGGAGAGAACCTGCTGGTGCTCATTAATGAAATCCTTGATCTTGCGAAAATTGAATCAGGTAAAGTCGAATTGAATATTGAGCCCATCGATATCCATTCATTTATGGCTGATCTGTCGGAGGTCTTTTTACCGGTTGCTGAAGAAAAAGGTCTTTCTTTTAGTTTGGATATAGCAGATGGCACACCTCAGGAAATTCGGAATGACTCATTACGCCTCGGGCAGATTCTTCGCAACCTGATTTCAAACGGCATCAAATTTACGGATAAAGGATCGGTTCACATCATTGTAAGCAGACCCGTCATTCCCGACGGTCAGTATCAGAAATTCCGGAACCGCAAAGATTTGATCGGATTCAGTGTTCAGGACTCGGGGATTGGGATTCACAGGGATAAACAAAAAGAGATCTTTGAAGCATTCAGGCAAGCCGATGGCACCACTTCCAGAAAATTCGGAGGCACCGGTCTTGGATTGGCCATTTCACGGAACTTCGCCCGAATGATGGGAGGGGATATTTTACTGCAGAGTACTCCGGATGAAGGCAGCACTTTCACGCTGATCGTTCCTGAGCGTTTGACGGCTGAGCCTAATCCGATTTCGGCTTCTTTGATGGATATCCCGATCATGGCTCCTGTTTTAAAACAGCCGGAAAAACCCATCGAAGAATTCATTTTTCAAAACAGTGTCAACAAAACAGATCCTGAAGATCTTTCCATAAATGACGACAGGAAGGATATCCAGAAGGGGGATACTTTTCTGTTAATTATCAAGGACGATGTCTCTTTTGCTCAGATCATTTTCGATCTTGCCCACGACAAAAATTTTAAGTGCATGATCGCGCCAAACGGAGAAACCGGTTTGCATTATGCTGATTATTATAACCCGAGCGCCATTATTCTGGATATCGGACTGCCTGGTATCGACGGGTGGGAAGTCATGGAACGGCTTCAGGAAAATCCGCACACACGTCATATTCCGGTTCATTTCATGTCGGGATCGGATAAAAGTCTGGAAGCTCTGAAAAAAGGAGCGATCGGATTCCTGCGAAAGCCGGTTACGGTTGATGAGATCAATGAAGCATTTGATAAAATAGAAGGACTGATCTCCAAACCTTTAAAGAAGTTATTAGTTGTTGAAGATGATGAAGCCATGCGACTCAGCATCATTGAATTGATTGGTGAAGAAAATATTCATATTACCTCGGCAAGCAAAGGCAATGAGGCATTGGACTTACTGAAGAAAGAGTCGTTTGATGCCATGATTCTGGATCTGGGGCTCGAGGATATGACCGGATATGATTTACTGCAGAGGATAGGTAAAAAACAGGAGGCCCACAAAATGCCGGTCATCATCTATACCGGGAAGGAGCTTACCCGTGAAGAAGAAGAAAAACTGCAATCCTATTCTGACCGGATTATCATTAAGGGTATTAAATCCCCCGAACGATTGCTAGCAGAAACAACCCTGTTTCTCCATCAGGTAGAATCAAATTTACCGGCAGAAAAACAGAAAAAGCTCCGTAACATTCATTCAAAAGAAGATGTAATGAAGGATAAATCCATTTTGATTGTAGATGATGATATGCGGAATGTTTTTGCGTTAACCAGTTTATTAGAAGATCTTGGCTTAAAGATATTGATCGGTAAGAACGGGAAAGAGGGCATTGAAAAGCTGAGGGCCAATCATGTCGATTTGATTCTCATGGACATCATGATGCCGGAAATGAACGGATATGAAGCCATGGAGGAGATACGAAAAGATGTAAAATTCAGAAGATTGCCGATTATTGCGCTGACTGCCAAAGCGATGCCGGGCGACCGTGAAAAATGTATCCGTGCAGGCGCAACGGATTACCTGACCAAACCAATAGACTCCGAAAAGCTTATTTCGATACTTCGTGTATGGCTGTACAAAAATTAAAAACCGAGGACCTGTCACCCGACCCGCAAGCAATTGAGATCAATCTGCTTTTTGAGGGTATTTATCAGCGCTATGGTTACGACTTCCGCGATTACGGACAGGCTCATACCAAAAGGCGCATTCTGCATCGTCTGGCTCTTTCAGGTATTGATTCTGTACCTGAACTGCGTCACAAGGCTTTATACGATGAGTCATTCTTTCACCTCTTATTT
>JAQWAJ010000261.1 GCA_028707745.1 Bacteroidales bacterium
AGACGGGATTAATATCGTAACCTGCCATACCCTCGGTGAGATTGGTGGTAAATCCGGTGGTCAGGTCATACTGATAAAGATCTGAGTTGGTTGACAGGCTGTATTCCTTGCCCTGCATCTTTTTGCAGGTATAGATGAGCTTGGTTCCATCGGGTGACCAAACAATCTGCTCCATACCGCCATACGGTTTCATAGGTGATTCAAACGCCTGGCCTTCCATGATATCTACCGGCCCCTCAACGCGGCCCTTAATTATTTTAGCGACAAAAACGTGGGTAACCGTTTCGGCCCACTCGTCCCAGTGGCGGTACATGAGATCATCATAAGCCCTTGCCCCGGCTTTATCGAGATCGGGATATTTATCCTTCAGATTGGGTTTTACTTTCACTTCCTGGATAAATGCAACATGCTTCCGGTCAGGCGAATAGTTGAATCCTGATAAGCCTCCTTCGACTTTGGAAATCTGCCTTCTTCCGGAGCCGTCGGGATTCATTTCCCACAGCTGGGCGCTTCCCGATTCTGTGCTCAGAAAGCCGATCTTATCACCGTCGGGGCGCCAGACTTCCCCGAATTCATTTACCGCAGTATTGGTAATAGCCCTGGTGGGGCCTCCATTGACAGGAAGCACATAGAGATCGCGGAAACCCTTGTTTTTTTCGATGTTGTAATAGGTAACGCCAAACAGAATCTGCTTCCGGTCGGGCGACAACTGAACATTACTGATCCGGCCAAACGACCATAAAACCTCAGCAGTCATCTTGTCAGATGAAAGTCGCAGGTTTTCAGGGCGATAACCGTCGTTCGCACCTCTTTTACATCCTGAAATAAGGATGATCAACACTACGGGTATCCACCGGGCTAACCTTTTCATGGGCTATTTTCTTTTTAAAGGTTTTCCATCCTCGATGCGGTTAAGTCCTTTGATAGCCAGGGGAAAATTGGATTGTAGGTCCATCGCTTTTTTGTAATCGGATTTGGCGGCGGTCAATTTCCCGTCAAGTTCATTACTGAATCCCCTGTTATACCAGGCATTTGCATTGGCAGGATCTCTGGAAATGGCTTTGTCGAACCATTTTACGGCTTCGGAATAGTTGTTTTTATAAACCATTTCGATATAACCGCGGTTGTAATAAGGGTCTGCTGCGGTGCTGTCAATCTGGGTGCTGATGTATTCATACTCCTGATGGGCCTCGGCGAGATAATTATGTTCCTGATAATATAGCGCAAGGAGATAATGAGCTTCATACATGGTGGGTTGCAGGTCGATAGCCGATTTCAGATACTGGATCGCCAGATCATTGTTTTTCAGAGCATATAGCTTGCCAGCCTGAATATAGGCGGCGTAATAGTCGGGCTCCTTCTCAATGGTCACCTGAAAGCTTTTTATGGCGCCCAGGGTGTCATTGTTCTCGAGGGCGATTAATCCTTGCAGGAAGAATATCTGGGCGAGGTCATTGTTGATCAGCAGGACCTGGTTTAGCAGTATTTTCGACTGACCGTACTCCTTCAGATAGAGGTGAATCTCCGCCAGTTTGAGCATGGCGTCGGTATTGTCCTTATACTTGCTCAGACAGGCGTTCAGCGCTTTTTTTGCACTGTTGGGCTCACCGTTGAAAATGTAATACTCTGCCTGAGTGACAAAATAGGCCGGTTTGGTCGAGTCCATTTTCAGGGCAATCGTGATATCCGTCAATGCCTGGGTATAATTCTTTCTCTGGGCATACAATGATGCTCTTTGAGCAAAAAGGTCGGGGCTCTTCGGTTTTTCCCTGATGAGCTTATCGAGGTTTTGTATGTTCAGCGAATCCGACGAAATTGCGGCGGCCTGGCTGTTTCCTGTTTTTTTATCGTTGTTTGCCGTGTTCTTGCAGGAGTTCAGAACCAGCGGAATCATCAGCAGCGTGAAAAGAGCCGTCCGGATGACGACTCCTTTATTAAATTTTGGCATGTTTCAGTGCTTCAGTTATTTTTAAAGTGATTTCGTCAGCCAGTTCGAGGTTGTCTTCGAGCAGCAGTTTGACGCCATCGCGGCCTTGTCCGAGCTTGGTTTCCCCGTATGAGAACCAGGAACCTGATTTTTTGATGATGTTCAGGTCAACGCCAAGATCGACAATCTCGCCGATGCGCGAGATCCCAACGCCATAGAGCAGATCGAACTCGGCTTTTTTGAATGGCGGAGCCACCTTGTTCTTCACGATCTTTACCCGGGTACGGCTGCCGGTCATTTCTTCGCCGTCCTTGATCTGGCCGATTTTCCTGACATCGATCCTCATAGAGGCATAGAATTTCAGTGCGTTACCTCCGGTGGTGGTTTCGGGATTCCCGAACATGACACCGATCTTTTCACGCAGCTGATTGATAAAAATCACACAGGTTTTGGTTTTACTGATATTGCTGGTCAGCTTTCTTAATGCCTGCGACATGAGCCGGGCCTGGAGGCCCATTTTTGAATCACCCATTTCGCCTTCGATTTCGGCCTTCGGCGTTAGCGCTGCCACAGAGTCGATGACCACAATGTCAATAGCACCTGAACGGATCAGGTGGTCGGTAATTTCGAGCGCCTGTTCACCACAGTCAGGTTGCGAAACCAGCAGATTGACCACATCTACCCCCAGCTTTTCGGCATAATAGCGGTCAAAGGCATGTTCTGCATCAATAAAGGCTGCTGTACCGCCATCTTTTTGCGCCTGTGCGATGGCATGCAGAGCCAGCGTGGTTTTACCCGACGACTCAGGCCCGTAAATTTCAATTACCCGCCCTTTCGGATACCCTCCAACTCCTGTGGCGATGTCAATGCCGATAGACCCTGAAGAGATCGCCGGTATATCCTCGATCGCATCTCCGCCCATCCGCATGATGGTGCCCTTGCCGTAACTCTTTTCTAACTTCTCGATAGTGAGCTGCAGAGCTTTTTGTTTCTCTTTCTGGATTGAATTGTCTTTTTCCATTTCAAATTTGATTAGCTGGTAATATAGATGCAGAAAACATGCAAAAATGGAGAAATACGATCATTTTTCCATCTCTTCGATCACTTGTTTTGCATGATCTTTAGTATTTACTTTTCCGATGATCGAAGCGATCATCCCCTTTTCGTCGATTACATAGGTCGTTCGGTTGATCCCCATGAATTTTTTGCCCATGAACTTTTTTTCGCCCCAAACACCGAACGCATTCAAGATCGATTTATCCTGATCCGATACCAGATTAAATGGCAAACTGAATCTCGACCTGAATCCGTCGTGCGACTTGGCAGAATCGGCGCTGACCCCGATCACTTCATAGCCCCTGTCCCTTAAATCATCATATCCGTCGCGCAAGCTGCATGCTTCAAGCGTGCAACCGGGCGTGTTGTCTTTTGGATAGAAATAGAGGATCACTTTTTTACCCAGGTAATCACTCAGGCTGCGGACGATACCATCCTGTCCGGTGAATTGGAATTCGGGAGCCTTGTCGCCGGTTTTCAACTGTTCCATGATTATATGTGGTTTGTTTAATTGCAAATATATCAACTATATCGGGTTGAATTTCTCCGGTTTTTGGAAGTTTATTAACAACCCGGTGAGATGATGTGTACAAAATTGTCTAAATTGGCATCCCTTTTATGACAAGCGAATGGACCGAAAAGTTTATAAGCACAACCCAGATTCCCGGGATCTGACCAGTTTCAGTTCCGACGAGGGGCATTTTCTTGTTTTACACAACGATGAGGTGAACACCTTTAATTTCGTTATCAAATCATTGGTGATAGTTTGCGGGCATGACCCGGCCCAGGCCGAACAGTGTGCCTTCATTACGCATCACCATGGAGAATGTGATATCAAAAAAGGAGAGGTGGCTGTTCTGGAACCGATGCAGGAACGCCTTTTGAACAGAGGGCTGCTGGTAACCATCGAATAAATATAACTTTCGATTAAGTTTGGATAATGCCGTA
>JAQWAJ010000262.1 GCA_028707745.1 Bacteroidales bacterium
AACGATATGATAATCACCCCGGTTCTGGGGAGCATTCTGGGAGAGGGAATTTATCAGGTAAAAAAACTGTGTTTGAAGGACCACCATCTTAATCTGTTTGAAAAAATCATGATTACCGCCAGCGATCCTTTTGAAGTGCTGTACTATGGGTTCAACTACAATAAGATCTGTCGGGTTAATTACCGGTGAATCAAGCCCTTTTGCGATAGCTGGTAACTGCCAGGGAAATCATGAGAATTCCAAAAATGCCCATGGAAAGGAAATCCTTCCAAACATCGGCAAAACCCGATCCTTTCAGTAAAATCATCCTGATCACCCGCATAAAATAGGACAATGGATTTATGAGATTGACATAATGTGCCCAATCAGGCATCGATTCAACCGGAGTAAAGATGCCACTCATGAGAATAAATACCATCACGAAGAAAAAATTGACAAACATCACCTGCTGCTGGGTTTCTGAAATCGCAGCGATAAACAGGCCAAATCCAAGTACGGTGATCAGATAAACCGCTGTAAATCCTATCAATACCCCCAGTGAACCCAGAATCGGAACATGAAACAACAGCCGGCCCAGGGTAAGTCCGATCCCCAGCTCAACAATGGCCAAAATCCAGAATGGAATCAGCTTGCCCAGTAAAAACTGGTATTTTTTTACCGGAGTTACATTGATCTGCTCAATGGTTCCCAACTCTTTTTCCCTGACCACATTAAGCGACATCAGCAGCCATCCGACCAGGGTAACCAGTATCACCAGGATTCCGGGTACCATGAATATTTTAAAATCCAGATCCGGATTATACCAATGGCTGTAATCAATCTGAATGGTGCCAAATCCCTGTGAAACTGAAGGTTTTGAAAAACTGGCTAGCAACTGTTTATTATAATCCAGTAAAATATTTTGGGCATACGAGGCAGTCAGCACTGCAGCTGCGCTGTTAATGCCGTTCACCAGGAACTGTACTGCAGGTCGATCCTGATTCAGGATATTTTTCTCGAAGTTCGCCGGAATATGAATGACCAGATCTGCCTTATCCCCTCTCAGAAGTTTCTCAGCATCATCCAGCGAATTCACCGATCCTGCCAATGAAAAAAACGGCGAAGAAGAGTATTTCGAGATCAGGTTTACTGAGGAGCTGGATCCATCTTCATCGAGTATGGCAAAATCGATATCCCTCATGTTCATGTTAGCCGCATAAACCAGGATGATCATCTGGATCAGGGGGGCCACAATCATCGCCGGTATCATAATCCGGTTTCGCCGAATCTGAGTGAACTCTTTCCTGATTAAAACAGCAATCGTTCTCATACCTTTAGTCGTATTGAAAATTTCCGGATTGCGGCGAACAGGAAAATGGCGGTCATCACCAGCAGAATCAACGTTTCATCCCACACATAAGCCAATCCGTTCCCTTTGAGCATAATATCTTTTAAGATGATGATAAACCATCGTGGTGGAAGGCAGGCACTGAGCCATTGGAGGGCCAGGGGCATATTTTCGATCGGAAAGATAAATCCGGATAAAAGCATAGTTGGGAGCATCAGAATAAACAAAGATGCGAACATGGCTACCTGTTGGCTTTTGGCAATGGTTGATATCAGGATACCCACAGAAAGAGAAAGAGTGATATACAACAGCAGTTCGGCCAATAAAAGAACGATGCTTCCGGATACCGGAAGTCCAAACACAAAATGGCCCAGCAACAGGATCATCAATCCATTGCAAAATGCCAGCAGAACATACGGAGTGACCTTCCCGATGATGATTTGTGAAGGTTTCAGCGGGCTAACCAGGATCACTTCAAGAGTACCCAGCTCCTTCTCACGGGTGACCGAAATGGATGTCAGCAAGGCGGAGATCAGCATTAAGATCAGAGCCATGGTTCCCGGGACAAACATATAAGCGCTGATCAGGTTTTCATTGAAGACCATCCGCAACTGAGCATCCACCATCATCTGCCCTACTGTGGGGCCAACAATCTCAGCCTGATAGTTTCTGATGATTCCTGATAGATATCCGACCGCTGTGTTGGCAACATTCGGATCGGAAGCGTCAGTGATGATTTGCAGGTTAGCCTGCTGCCCGCTGTCAATCCGGTCTCCGAAACCGGGCTCAAAAACCAGTACTGCTTTGACTCTTCCCGTTTTGAATTCAGATGATATGCCCTCTTCGTCATGTATATTGCCGGCGAACTCAAAATATCCGGATGAAAATACTTTTGTTAATATTTTTCGGGTATGTGTGTCATCGCTCTTATCAAAAACTGCTATCCCGATATTTTTAAAATCGCTATTCACCACATACCCGAATATCAGAATCTGCATAATCGGAATTCCAAACAGAATCAGTAAAGTCCGTCTATCCCGGAAGATATGGTTGAATTCCTTTTTAACCAGGCTGGTGAATCTGCTCATAATCAATAATTAAACATTTCTGGCCACTTTAACAAAAACCTCATCCATGCTTTTGACGCCAAAGGATTTTTTCAGCTCTACCGGATTTCCCATGGCCTGAATTTTTCCTTCCGACAAGATGCATACGCGGTCGCAATACTCCGCTTCATCCATGTAATGTGTTGTTACAAAAACGGTTATCCCTGCCCTGCCAGCCTCATAGATCAGATCCCAGAACTGGCGGCGGGTAATAGGGTCAACCCCCCCGGTCGGTTCATCCAGGAAAACGATTTTCGGCTGATGAAAAATCGCCACCGAAAAAGCAAGCTTCTGACGCCAGCCCAATGGCACCGATCCGATCAGTCGGTCGCGCAGATCATCAATACCCAGTCTTTTGAGCAGTTCATCGCTCTTTATCCGGATCTCCTTCAGCGACATGCCATACACTCCGCCGTAGAGGCGAATATTCTCAAAAACCGTCAGGTCCTCATAAAGCGAAAACCGCTGGCACATATAGCCAATGGATTTCTTAACCTGTTCAGGATATCGGGATGCGTCAATTCCGGCTACAAAAACGCTACCTGAAGTCGGAGCCGACAAGCCGCAGAGAATTCGGATGGCCGTGGTTTTACCTGCACCATTTGCACCCAGGAAACCGAATATTTCTCCGGTTTTCACGGAGAAGTTCAGGTGGTCATTGGCGACAAATCTGCCGAACTGTTTAACCAGATCTTTTACCTCGATGATTGTTTCAGTTTCCATGTTTCTTTCAGGTGAGGTATTGTATGAAGCAATCTTCAATTGACGGTGCGATGATTTCAGTCTGTACCTCACTGATTCCGTGTCCCGTAATCATATCTTCAACAGATTCGATTCCCGCCCCATCCGACAGGGTTAAGTGGATTGCCTGTCCGAATGCATGAGCAGAGCTTATCAGTCCTGATTCCCGGCACAAAAGCAATGCGCGATAGCGGTCGGAGCAAGAGAGTTGAAAAAGCGGGCCATTGAACCGGGAGCGGATTTCATCAGGTCTGCCGCAATCCAGTACACGGCCTTTCTGAATCATTGCCAGCCGGCCGCATCGTTCGGCTTCATCCATATAGGGAGTGGCAACGAGTATGGTCATTCCCTCTTTCCGGAGAGTTTGGAGATGATCCCAGAATTCTTTCCGGGAGACTGCATCTACACCGGTAGTTGGCTCATCCAGAATGAGCAATCCCGGCTTGTGAATCAGGGCACACGACAGCGCCAGTTTTTGTTTCATTCCTCCCGACAGCTTCCCTGCCCTTCTTTTCGTGAATGGCTCCAGCGGAGTATAAATTTCTTTAATCAGATGATAGTTTTCTTTAATATCCACTCCAAAAACCGATGCATAAAAATTCAGGTTTTCCTCAACGGTAAGATCCTGATATAAAGAGAATCTCCCGGGCATGAAACCGATGGATTTCCGGATGAAACGATAATCCCTGACTACATCATGTCCCAGAACGGTAACCTTACCGGCATCTGGCAATATCAGGGTCG
>JAQWAJ010000263.1 GCA_028707745.1 Bacteroidales bacterium
CCGGTTGAAAAAGGTCCTGACAAACACCTTTATTCTCATGGCTTCAACCCTGATTCCACTGATTCTCTTGATGACCTTTTCTGCCCAGGCACACAACAGCCTCCAGGCTTACTGGATGAAGCAGGTAATCGGCAGTCTCGGGGGCGAAGTAACTGTATCGGGCCGCCTGTATATCCTGGGAGTGCTGGTCAGTCAGCTGATTGTTCCGCTGCTGGTGGCATTATTCGCCCTCCTGATTTTCAGAAACCGTATCCGTAAAAACTCAGCCCAAAACTACCGAAAAATCTCTGTTGTTTTGATGATAACAGGATTGTGCGCCGTTGTACCGGTGATGATCAGCATGAAACAAAGAAGCTTTTACATATTAGATTCGATGCCTCTTTTTGCGCTGATGATTGCAATACCGTTTTGGGCATTTTTACAGGAGCCGGTCACCCGGCTGCATAATTATTCACCGGCCTCCAAACCCCTTAAATACGTGGCCCTGCTGATGTTGGTTCTTTCACTCGCCGGTCCGGCCTGTTTGGCCCGGTATAACAAACGGGATCAGAAAATCCTGTCGATGATCCATGAAATCAGCACGGTAGTTCCGGCGGGCAGTACGATCAGAATCAAGCCATTACTTTATTCCGGATGGAACCTCCACAGCTACTTCTCCAGGTACTCCGGAATCAGTCTCGACCCGTCGGATAATCCTGCTGCCCTATACTACCTGGCCCCTGACAGCAGTTTACAGGGCGACAGCATCGCAACGCAATGGATTCCAGTTCGTCAGTCAAATGGTTTTACACTATTCAAGAAGTAAGCGCTATATTTGAAGCGATGATCAGACGGTTAATATTATTGATTCTTTGGTTGATTCCAATAGCTGCAGGTGCACAAACGGATCCGGCAGCCAAAGCGGCAAGGATTGCATGGGGTTTAATGGGCGGGCGAACATCGCCCCTGAAAGTCATGCTCCTGCAGGATACCGTCATACCCATTGGGGATCCGGCCTCACCGGCTGCCTATGTAGTCACCTACAAACCCGCCGGATTTGTGATCATTTCGGCTCAGGAAACCGGTTCCCCGGTGCTGGGCTACTCACTCACCTCCGTCTTCCCAACCCACCCCGACCATCCTTTACGAAGCTGGCTTTTGCCTGCTTATGCAAGCCGGCCTTCAGAACCAGTTATCCTGAAAGGCAGTCAGGATTCTCACTACTCGGTTGACCGCATGGTTCTTCCGCTGGTTTCCGCCCAATGGGGGCAGGGATATCCCTGGAACCGCTACTGCCCGGCCGATGAAAACGGAAAGCATGCCCTTGTCGGATGTGTCGCCGTTGCCATGTCGCAGATCATGGAAAAATGGCAGTGGCCCCTGAAAGGTTCGGGACAGGTAAGTTATACGCCCTTGCAACATCCTGAATACGGAGAGCTTAGGGCAATTTTCGATACCACGCACTATCGCTGGGACCTCTCACAGGATATTGATGCCACCGAAGCTTCGGCTCTGGTCCTGTACCATACCGGCGTAGCCTCGCTGATGAATTATGGCACTGATGTTTCCGGCACGAGCGTCGACCGCATGGCAGTTCCGGCGCTAATCAACTATTTCTCCTACCATACGGAGATGGTTTTCCGCAGCATGAACGGGAACAGCACTTCCGAATGGATCCGGTTGCTCCATCAGGAGTTAGATAATTCGAGGCCCGTATTGTACTCCGGCACCACTCCGGATGGCCGCTCCAGCCATGCATTCAACATCGATGGCTATCGCGATGAAACCTATTTCCATTTCAACTGGGGCTGGAACGGCGCCGGCGACGGTTGGTACACCCTCGATGGCATGGCCGGCGGAGGATCAGATTTCTCCTCCCGGCAAGGGGCCATTTTCGGGATGCAACCCGCCAGCATACCCCTTCACGACCGGCCATCAGCGCCCGATGTGCTCCCCGGTGACGGCTTTGCACAGCTTTTCTGGGAACAACCGGTCATTGCCGATTTCTCGCATTTTAACATATACCGCGATGACAGTCTGGTCGGGCAAACGGCTGATACGAAATTCACCGACGAAGGTCTTGAAAACAGCCGGAGCTACTCTTATGAGATCACAGCCTTTTACCAGGGACAAACTTCGGGTGAGTCAGCAGCAACCCCTGCCCTCTCGGCAACTCCCTGGCCCCGGCTGCAACCTGAAACCTCGCAAACCTTTGAATCTGGTCAGGCCGGCTGGCAACTTCAGGGTTCAGAATCCGGATTTCAGATTGTCCGGGCATCCGAACTTCAGATCGGGGGCAATACAGGATATGTCGCCGCCATACGCTCCGAAGGACATCCGGCAGGCGAACAGGTTGCCGATTATCTCATCAGCCCGGTAATCTATCCGGAGGAATTCTCTCATCCGGCAATATCCTTCGACTATCTTTTCCACCAGAATCCGGGTATTGATAACCTTACCCTGATGTGGCGCGATTTTGAAACCGGCACATGGCAAACCCTCGCCAATCTGGATTCAACCGGGGGAAATTCAGATTGGAAAAACAAACACATTTATCTGCCCCTGTCGGCTGGTAAGATACCGATCCAAATTGCTTTCTGTTACAATGACTTTTTCGGGCAAGGTTACCTGGCGGCCATCGACAACATCATGGTCTACCAGGTTGCTGAACCCGCCCGCCCCGATTTTTCGGCCGACTTAAGCGATCTCTGTCTGAACCAGCCTGTTACCATCACAGATCTTTCAACGGGCACCATCAATACCCGCGTATGGGATTTCGGCGAAGGTGCCGAGCCCCGTTATGCCAGCACCCCCGGTCCCCATGTGATCCGCTACACAAAAGCCGGGGCTAAAACCATCAAACTCTCGCTCAACCATCTCGACCATCTGACCAAACCCGATATCATTACCATCCGCGAAAAGCCTCTTGCCGGATTCCAGCACACCCGAAAGTCGATGGATATCACTTTCACCAATCAGTCAACAAATGCCGAAAGTTTGCTCTGGCGGTTTGGCGACGGAAAAACTTCAACCCTTACAAACCCGGTCCATACCTATTACACCAAGGAACTTTTCAAAGTAGAGCTGATCGCTTATAACGGAACCTGTGACGCGGATACCATTACGGAGTATATCGATATGCGCAGTGGCACCGGGATCGATGACCATGAATTTTCAAACGACCTTAAAGTTTATCCGAATCCGACCGACGGCCGGATTACCTTACAATGGAGCAGTATCTTGCAACATCCGGTAACGGTCAGGATTCTGTCGGCTACCGGGCAGATTCTCCTCCAAAAGGAGTACCCGCCCCAAAGGCAGATAGAGCTGGATTTAAACCATTTTTCGGATGGTTTTTATATATTGCAGCTCTCTTCGGGGCATTATTTCAATAATCAACATATCATTAAAAACGCGTCTAACCATTAACCTTCAAATGAAAAGACTTACTCTTCTGGCCTTCGGGCTACTGCTCAGCCGGTTGATTTTTGCAGCGTATGTGGAAAACGTTCCGCAAACAATCACTCAACCTAACGGCAAAGTAATCAACTGCCTGGGATCAGGTGACGAATATTATCACTGGCTCCACGACGCCAATGGTTTTACAATTGTCATGAATCCTCAGGACGGGTATTTCTATTATGGCATTCGCTCCGGCGAAGCCGTTGTTCCTTCAAAATTTATTGCCGGGGCCGTTGATCCGGCCAGTGTCGGGTTACAGCCCTATGCCAAGATCGGCGAGCAACTTTACGCCGAAAAAAGGGCACAACATGACATGGAAACCAAAGGGTTTCAGGGAACTCCGACAAAAGGCATCGTCAATAGTTTCTGCATCTATATCTCTTTTGCCGATGACAGTCTGTTTGTACGTAAACGCAGCTATTTTAAAACCATGTGGGAATCCAGAACCCAGTCATCCGTGCGGGACT
>JAQWAJ010000264.1 GCA_028707745.1 Bacteroidales bacterium
TTGAACCGGTCGGAGGCAATACCACCGGCATCGGCATAGTGGTGTGCCCGGGAGGAGGATACGAAATCCTGGCTTACGACCTTGAAGGAACTGAAGTCGCAACCTGGCTCAACAGTTTGGGAATCACGGCATTTGTACTTCATTACCGGGTTCCCGGCAACCGGACCGGAGCCTTGCAGGATGCACAGCGGGCCATCCGGATCATCAGGGACAAGTATGTGAACCAGGCACCCCATCTGAAAAAATTAGGGATTATGGGCTTTTCTGCCGGCAGCAGCCTGTCGGCCCGGGTGAGTACACGCTACCCCGATAAAACCTACGAACCGGTCGATACTGCCGATCAGTTATCCGCCAAACCGGATTTCGCCATGCTCATCTATCCTGCTTATCTCGATCAGGGACCGGAAAGAAGTCTGACTCCCGAACTGAAAATCGATGCACAAACTCCTCCGATGTTCATCTTCCAGACCGCTGACGATGTTTTTGGCAACAGCTCCCTGGTGATGGCCCAGGCGCTGCGCGACAAAAAGGTTCCGGTTGAGCTCCACATCCTGCCCGCCGGCGGTCACGGATACGGACTCCGCACCGGAAACCGCGCCGGCGAAACATGGCCTGAACTCGCCGCCGCATGGCTTCTCCACTAAATCAAAGCTCTTGTCATTCCCGCGAAAGCGACTTCTTCTGTCATTCCCGCGAAAGCGGGAACCTCGTCGCACTGCACTGAAGCTGAATGAGGAACCTCGAAATTATTGTGGTATATTTGATTAACCAAAACACCGCACCCATGAAAAGATTCGCAATTATCATCATTTTGCTTGCCGGCATTGGCCTGCAGGCGCAGGAACTCTCTTTCGGGTATTCCCACACTTTTGCTTTTTCAACCCAATTCAAGCATCCGGTCGGGTTATATGCCGGCTACACAAAGTCGGTCAGCGAGAAAGTAAAAATCAATGCCGATCTTCTGACTAATTACAGTTTCCAGTGGTATCACAATATCGTCAAACTCGATGCAGAACCGGGCACCTATCTGGCTTATAATATCAAACCGAATAATCTATGGCTCTCCCTGTCTGCTTCTGCTACTTTCAGGACATTCTCGAAGAACGGATTTAACATTTACATCGGCCCACAATTATCGCTGAACTATTTCTTCTGTGATGAAAAGCTGAAGAATCTCACCGGGATCCATGAAACCACCACAATTCAGGAAAAAGAGAATTTTTTGAATAAAGTGGGGATCGGATGTAATTTCGAATTTGAGCTAAAGGAACTCTTAGGGAAACGACTGTCGGTTGTTGCATCCTTTACCCCGCAAATCATCACCTACGACTTCTATGAAATGGGCGGCAATACCGACTGGTTTATTCTGGCGAATGTGTCGCGGGTCGGATTACGATATAACCTGAAATAACTGTTGGGTAAGGGCGGACCCATGGGTCCGCCCCTACGCGTCACACGTCACACGTCACTCGTCACACGTCACACGTCACTCGTAACTCGTCACTATCATGAAACCTTTCCCCCGCGAAATCATCAGCCAACCGTCCACTGCCCGGTCAGCATTCTTCAAGAATCGCTACCTCGAGGCACCGTTGATGGTAGATATCGAGTATATCCGTTACCTGACCGAATCCCACAAACAAACCGACGGCATGGAGATCCAGGAGCGCAGGGCGCTGAACCATGCGTATGCGTTGGAGCATCTGACGCCGGTGATCCATTCGGATGATCTGCTGGCCGGCAACAAAACGCGGTTTATCCGGGGTGCCGTACCTTATGCCAATTATGCCGCCGAGCCGTTTCTGAAGGAGATGCGCAAACAGGAGCAGGATGCGCAGTCGAAACATGCCGAAACCGGCGTCGGTGGCGGCGTAGCAAAAGCCCTTGCCGAAGCGGAACAGAACGGCATGAAAGTGATTTCCGGAAAATTTCTGATCAGTGAACCTGAACTGAACGAGTTCAAAGATATTTGTGAATACTGGGAGGGCAAATGCTTCATGGATCAGGGGAACCGCCTGTGGAAGGAGAATTTTGCTGAAGCCGGATTCATCGAAAACGGTTGGAAAACCGGGCTCTATACCGCTCCTCACGAGCCTTGCCCCGAAGGCCGTCTGATTCTCGATTTCGATATGGCCCTCCATAAAGGATATCTGGCAATCATCGCTGAAATCGAACAGAAGATAAAGGATTTTCAGCCTGAAAAGATATCGGAATCAGGAAAACTGAATTTCTGGCGCAGCGCCGTCACCGTACTCAAAGGAGCCATACGGTTTGCTCAAAACTACGCCGCTGAGGCCGCTCGGATGGCAGCTGCAGAAAAAGATCCCCAAAGGAAGTCGGAGCTTTTACAAATCGCTGAGGTCTGCAACCGGGTACCGATGGAAACGCCCCGCAACTTACGCGAAGCCGTTCAATCATACTGGTTTACCTATCTGCTTGGACATCTGGAGGGATCGCACCTCGGTTTCTCACCGGGGAAACTCGATATAGTGCTCATTCCCTGGTATCAGGCCGATGTCAATGTGCGGTTTGAAGATGCCGTTTCGCTTTTCGAGGAACTTTTTGTGAAAATGACCCAGATCGAGTATATCGCCAGTTTGAGCTGGCAGGGCCTGGGTCATGGTAACCTCTACCAAAACCTGATACTCGGCGGGGTGGATGCAAAAGGCAAACCCGCCAGCAACGAGATCTCCATGGCGATCCTGCAGGCGCAGATCAATATGCAGATGACCCAGCCGACACTCTCGGTTTGGTGGGACAACAAGCTGAGCAACGACTTTCAGATGAAAGCCGCCGAGTGTGTGAAAACCGGTGTGGGATATCCGGCCTTCTTCAATCAGAATACCTACATCCGTCATGAATTGAAAACCAGCCATCTGCCCATTAAGGTGATCCGGCAATACAGCGCCATGGGCGGCTGCACCGAGCCCACCCTGCAGGGAATGTCGTACGGTATCGTTCAGGCTGGCTTTGTGAACCATGGGAAAATCATCGACCTGGTGCTGAATAACGGAACCGATCCCATCACCGGCATCCGGATGTTTGAAGAGCGAAAACTCAATAGTTATGCGGATGTCCGTCAGTATTATATAGATATCATGCACGCTGCCGTCCGTAACTGGCAGCCATACTGGAACTATGTGATGCTCGCCCACCGGAATACGGTTCCCCTGATATTTTGCAGTGTATTTGTGCGGGATTGTATCAGCCGGGGAAAAAACATGGACAACGGCGTCTCCATTCTCAACCAGTCGATCACCACCCTCTCATCGGGAATGGTCAATGTGGCCAATTCGATGGCCGTCATCAAAAAACTCTGTTTCGATGAACCCGTGACTACTTTGCCGGAATTGATCCAGGCTGTCAGAAACAACTGGGAGGGTGCTGAATCCCTCCGCCGCAAAGCGCTCGAAGCGCCCCACTGGGGAAACGATGACGATTATGTCGATTCGATTTTTATCGACCTTTTTGACGATTACTGCACCTGGGTAAAGGGACAGAACAATTATCTCGGATATCCGTACGATCCGTCGATGCTTGCCATCTCCACTCCGGTTCCTTTCGGCAAGGTTTGTGAAGCTTTCCCCGATGGAAGGCTCAAAGGTGAACCCCTGGCTGACGGCGTCACCTCGCCGTATCCGGGAAGCGACACACTCGGCCCGACAGCGGTCATACGTTCCTCCTCCAAAGTCGATCACACCCGCATCAGGGGCGGACTGCTCAACCTGAAGTTCCACCCATCGGCGCTCAGCGGCGAAAACGGTTCAAAGAACCTGTTGGCGCTGATCAAAACCTATTTTGAAAATCCGGGATTTCACGTTCAATTCAATGTGGTGGACTCCAATATGTTGCGTGACGCCCAGGAGCACCGCGAAAACTACCGGGGGCTGGTGGTCAGGGTGGC
>JAQWAJ010000003.1 GCA_028707745.1 Bacteroidales bacterium
GGAGAAGAACGGCGCCTGACCAAAAAAGAAGCCATGGTGCTGCAAATGCTTTGTCAGAATGTCAATACCCTGATCCGAAGAGAACAGATACTTCTCAATGTCTGGGGTTCCGACGATTATTTTATGGGCAGAAGCATGGATGTTTACATCGCCAAATTAAGAAGCTACCTGAAGTCCGATCCATCTATCAATATTGTGAATATTCATGGCACCGGATTTAAACTTGAAATCAGATAATGGAGACAGAACAGGTCAGAATCGACAAGTGGCTTTGGGCAGTCCGGATATTTAAATCGCGTAGCCTGGCTACCGACTTTTGCAAACGGGGAAAAGTTTTAATTGGGGATGAATCGGTGAAACCCAGCCGGATAATCCGTATAGGTGAGATCATTACCATAAAAAGACCTCCTCTTACGCTCACTTACCAGGTTAAAGGACTGATCCAGAAGAGAGGATCAGCAGTTCTGGCTGCAGAAAATGTGGTCAACCTCACCCCGCAGGAGGAATTTGACCGGGTACGCCAAAAGCTCGAAAGCGCATTTTATGTGCGGGACCGGGGAACCGGTCGTCCAACTAAAAAAGACCGCCGGGATCTCGAAAACCTCGATTTTGCAGATTTATCGGATTTCCCTGATTTTTCAGATTAAAGATTTGATACAATGATAGTTTCACAACAAAAGAGAGCTGAAAACATTGCCGAATATATCCTTTACATGTGGCAGATAGAGGATTTGATCAGAGCTTATGAGTTCAATCTGAAACAGATCAAACATAACCTGATCGATCAATACCAGGTGGATCCTTCTCTTCATAATGACATTCAGCACTGGTATGAGGGACTCATCGATTCGATGAAATCCGAAGAAATCACCCTATCGGGTCACCTGGCTTTTCTGAATGGATTGGTTGAGGACATGAACGACATTCATTTCAGGCTCATCGAAAGTCCGCACCATTCGGATTACCAGGTCCTGTATGAGGAAGCCATCGTCAATATCAATGATTTCAGAAAGAAA
This sequence comes from Bacteroidales bacterium, assembly GCA_028707745.1. Classification (GTDB taxonomy): domain Bacteria; phylum Bacteroidota; class Bacteroidia; order Bacteroidales; family UBA12481; genus UBA12481. The sequence continues at coordinate 1,017 of JAQWAJ010000003.1, forward strand.
ATGGCAACCAAGGAGAAAATCAGTGACATGGAGGTTTGCCTGACTGTTCTGTATGGTTTTATGCTGATGAAGATGAAAAAAAGGCAAATATCGGAAGACACTTCGCTCGCGATAGATACCATTCGCAATCTGGTTGCTTTGTTCTCTCAGAAATATAAGGAGTTCGAAGAGGGCACGATTGACATCTGATCGTCAGAAAAGCAATCCCTGTGAGGGTTTCTGATTATTCAACTCCGGATAATCGACAGAATCAAGAATTCCGGCGACCTGAATTTCACCACTCCGCTCCGATATTTTCCGCGACACGGTCCAGGCTTCCATCTCCTCCTGCGGAAATGGTTTCAACAAACCGGTATCCCCTTCATAAGAGTATAACCATTCGCCTTCCTGAGCTTCATGCAGAATTGCCGGCATCCTCTTTCCCCGGTTATGAACCATTTGCATCAGCGGATTGGCCTCGGTTGTGATGATTGAAAAACCCGTTGTGGTTTCCCCTGTTTCAGGATGTGTCCAGTATTCGTACAACCCGGCCAGGGCGAATGGTAGGCCACCCTTAACCCTGATATAATAAGGAAATTTCTTGCCTTCAAGCTCCCTGTACTCGAAAAAACCATCGGTTAAAACCAGACAATGCTGCCGGGCAGCTGCATTCCGAAAGGCCGATTTTTCATGGATGGTTTCAACACGTGCATTTACCGTATTTACCCTGAATTTAAGGGCTGATTCCTGGTCTTGAACCCATGCAGGAATCAGCCCCCAATTCATCAGTCGGATTTCTCCCGGTTTTTCAGAAATGATCACCGGCCATTTGGGAAATTCAAAAGCATTCTGAACGTATTTCGGGCCAAAACTCTCCTCCTCCACAAAAGTGGCATCAAACCTCTTCTGCAATTTTGCCTTGTCGGCCCGGAGAGAAAGGAATACGCACATAATTATTTTCCGGTATACTTCATATAGTACACCTCGTTGCTTTTTTTGTTCACAGCGCTCACCCCTTTAGTCATCCAGTCAGGTGCCGGTGCATCTTTCAGATAATGATCGAAGAACTGCATCATCCTTACCGACCAATCTTTCTTATCAGCCACCCGCGACAAATTGTGCGGCTGGTTATTGTAATTGATAAGCCATGCCGGCTTATTCAGTCGGCGCAGGGCAGCAAAAAGCTGAACTCCCTCCGAAAACGGTACGGCACCGTCATTATCATCATGCCTGATCAGGCACGGCGTCGTGATCCGGTCGGCAAAGAAAACCGGACTGTTCTCGATGAAATATTCGGGTTTTTCCCACAGAGTACCCCCTATACGGCTCTGGGTTTTCTCATACTGGGATTGACGAACCATCCCACTCTCGCTTCTGATCCCGCTGTAGGCCGAGGTCATGTTGCTGACTGGCGCACCCGGAGATGCAGCCGCAAAAAGTCCGGTTTGAGTAATCATATAAGCTGTTCCGTATCCACCCCAGCTTTGACCCTGAATACCCAGGTGTTTCATATCAATATAGCCCCTCTTCTCAAGCTCCTTGATTCCACTCATAATGGCATTGTAGAAAGATTTTCCGGGAAGCCCGATCTTAAAACTGATATCGGGCATGAATACCAGATATCCGTTTGAGGCATATTCCAATGGATTCACGATGCTTGCGCTTGGCCTCGGGGTATAATGATAGTACAGCTCATCGGAATGACGCTCGTAGAAATAAACAATCATCGGATATTTTTTGGTCGGGTCCAGATTTTCCGGTTTATAAAACACGCCCTGATGTTTTTCCCCGTCCAGGTCGTTCCATTCCACCAACTCAGCATCTGCCCAGATGTATTCACTTTGCTGGGGATTAGTGTTCGTGATTTTTTCCCCGCCTTTAAAACTGGCATCCCCGATCCATAGATCCGGATACTCTCTGACGGTGCTGCGTGTCCAGATAAATTTATCGGCACTCTTTGCTTTTGTGGGTCTATTGTATGAACAATCATCAAGCTTCAGTATCCTGATTTCCGGATTCCCAATGGCGAACCTGCAAAATCCGGTTTTCTTGTTTGTATTTTGCTTCAGGGTAAACAGGTTATCCTTCTTGATATCCAAAAACTTTTCTTCGGGATCTGTCGGCAAATACCGGATTGACAGGTCGTTTTTCCTGCCGTATCCGTCGGTGATACAAACCGCTTTGTCCTTGCCGTCAGGATCCACTTTCCAGATATCATATTTGTCATATATACAGATATTATCATCGTTATCGGTCCAGCCCATGATGCCATAACTACGCGGTTCATCGGGGGTGTCATGAATTTCATAGGTAAATCCGACCGGAAGCCCGTGCGTCAGATTAACCTGTGTTTTCTCTTTGATGCTGTAGCAATACCAGGAGCTGTCGACCGGTTGCCACCAATAGAGATACTTGCCCATCGGTGAAAATCCCGGACTGAACAGTGCCTTATCAAACAGTTTAACATCGTTTCCGGTATTCAGATCTGTAAGATACACATCTTTAATAAACTCATCCTTAAGGTCATTCATCAGCCGATAAGGTAAATCATAGAAACCAAGTGCCATATCTGAATCGCCTTGTTTCACCAACCGGAAGCTTTCGATGAAAAGCGAATCTCCCAGCTGAACCATCTGGTTCTTTTTCAGATTATAAACAGCCTGATAGGTATTTTTGCGAATCCGGTCAACCTGTTTTAATTGCATGCTGTGAATAACATCCTCCTGCCAATGCCAGATATCGACCGAAACTTTATCGTCGTCAAGCAGTGAATCCTTCTCCTCCTTTGCATTTACAGGAATCCTGGCCGTACCAAAAAATAGCCTTTGCCCGTTGGGCGAAAATGATAATCCTTCATTTTCGCTGACCGTTACACCTTCAGGCATTCCAGCTGTTGCTGAATCAACGATCATCCGGGGTTTAGCCTCTTTTTCCGACCAGTGATACAAACTGTAAATCTTATTTTTTGCAGTATCTGCCGAGTACAGGAATGCCAATTCCGTTGCATTTTCATCACAGGCCAATCCTTTTACAACCCCTACCTGTACCCAAATATCCTTTGCGGCGCCTGTTTTCGTGTCAAAAACCCTGACCGTTGATGTTTTCAGGGAATCTTCCTTGATACTGACCATATAAAGCCATTTCCCGTGTTTTGAGAAATTATACTCCGTTACCAGTGGAAAATTCTGAGAGTCACGAGTTACCGGATTCATCACAATCAGAGGCAAGCCTTTGTATTCAGGTTTCTTTGCAGACTTGGCATCATCCTTTTTTCCGGATTTTTCCGGTTTCTCTTTGATCTCAGTTTTTCCTGCCGCAGTGGTGTCCTTCTTTTCAGGTTTCTCTTCTGGTTTTACTTCTTCTTGCTGGAATGCAAGCCAGGAAGAAGATTCATCGGCCACTTTAAAGGACTTGAGATTGGCATAGGTTGTCATCTGATTTCCGTTCAGGGTATAAATGCCCAGAGTATCTTTCGGCATTTTTTCAGTCTTAACCTTTTTCAGTTTGGCCTGCCGAACCGTATCAGCTTGGGGAACTATCCGAAAAACAACATAATCCGAATTAGGGGAAAAGTTAGGCTGAGTGGCACGATCGATGACTTTTTTGTCATTGTTTTCACCCCATTCTCTTAAATAAAGTTTACCATAGCCCTTTGATGTGCCGATGTTCCATACCAACCAGTTTCCATCATCTGAAACCTGTTGGGATGAGAGAGATTTCCATTTGTCGTACTGCGTAAAATCAAGAGGTTTTTTCGTGCTCTGGGCAAAGCTCGCCTGAACCAGACAAACAGCCAGCAACACCAGAAAGAATAGTCTTTTCATGAAGAGTATATTTACTTGTTTTTAATGAGTAATCGCGGTTCCAGCATATCCATCATAGCATATCTGACGCCTTCACGCCCAAATCCGGACTCTTTGACCCCGCCATACGGCATATGGTCAACCCTGAAGGTGGGTACATCATTGATTATCACGCCGCCCACTTCCAGTCGGTCGAAAGCTATATTCATCTCGTCGATCCGGTTAGTGAACACCCCGGCTTGCAGTCCGAATTTTGATTCATTGATTCGGGTTATTCCCTCCCCGAAGGCTTTTATTTTTTCAATACAAACAACTGGCCCAAAAACCTCCATATCAAGTACTTTCATACCCGATATAGTATTTGTTATGACAGTCGGATCGATATAAGATCCGTTTCTCCGGCCCCCCCACAGGATAGTTGCCCCACCTTGAACAGCTTCACCGATCCACTGCTCCACCCGGACGGCATTGGCTTCATCGATCATAACCGACAGATCTGTTTCGGGATCCAGGGGATCTCCTGATTTGAGCTTTTTTGCCCCTTCGATAAATTGACTAGTGAATTCATCAAAATGGTTTTCCATAACATAAATCCGTTGAAGGTGAATACAAACCTGACCGGAATACGCAAATGCACCGGCAAGGCACTTTTTCACAGCCATCTTGACATCAGCAGTGTCAGTAACAATTGCGCCCGCATTTCCACCGAGTTCCAGAACTATCTTTTTCCTGCCAGATAATTCCTTCATTTTCCAGCCCACTTCAGGAGAACCGGTAAAAGAGAGCATGCGAATCCGTGGGTCTGTAACGAGCAACGAACCAGTTTCGCGTGTCATCGGAAGCACAGAAACAGCCCCCTCGGGTAAACCGCACTCATCAATAATCCGGGCAAGTTCCAGTACGGTTACAGGAGTCTGGGAAGCAGGTTTAAGAATGATTGGATTTCCGGTTGCAATGGCAGGTGCCAGCTTATGTGCCGATAAATTCAAAGGAAAATTGAATGGAGAAATCGCCCCAATGAGCCCGATTGGAAAATATTTCAGCCAACCCTCCTTGCCTTCCCCGGGTGGTGTCCAATCGATCGAAAAATACTCACCCGGCAACCTTTTGGCTTCCTCAGCAGCCACCCAGAAAACCTGAATCGCCCTGTCAACCTCACCCAACGCATATTTTAAAGGCTTCCCGGCTTCCTGGCACAGAATTTCAGCCAGGTAAATTCTCTTCACAACCATCCCGTCAGCGATCTTTTCCAGAACCAAACTCTTCTGGTGCGATGGCATAGTTCTCAGCTCTTCAGCCGAGCTGGTGGCCCTGACAATCACCTCATTCAGCAGAATGGAATCCGCCAATCCTGTGTAGGCTAGCAATTTACCATCATACGGCCTTCTTACTTCAAGATCATCTGAAGTATCCACAAACCGGCCTGCGGCATAGATTTTGTACTTTTTCATTGTCTGATAGGAGCGTTTAAAAGTAAAAAAAGTAAATTTGAAATCATGCGTTATACAATACTCACGGCTTTAACATTGCTTTTCTTTACCGCCGGATTCTCTCAGAATGACTCGGTAAAAAAAGTGAAATATACTCCGGAATTTCAATTTAGTCCGGGATTATACCTGAATTTCAACCAGGTGCGTGACAACAAACCGATCCCATCCATCAGAATTATTTCAAATGACTCCCCTTTCGATTTCAGTTTTTTTAAAAATCTGGTGAAAAATAAAACCATCGGATACTTCGATGAGTTCGGCGCACAACAGGAAGTCAAGACAGATGCCATCTGGGGATACTGTCAGGACGGGAAAATCTACATCCAATATAACGGAGAATTCAACCGGGTGCCCATTATCGGGCATGTATGCCATTTTATTGCAGATGTTACGGTCATGGAAACACGCTATGATCCTTATTATTCCGATCCTTACAACTCGTATTACAACTCCGGATATTATAACTCGGGATATTACAGTCCCTACTATTCCAGACCCTATAACCGAACCGTCAAACGAAATGAAATGGGTCAATATCTGCTTGATTTTGAATCGGGTAAGATCATGGAATTCAACCGGGAGTCTGTAAAAATACTGCTCATGCAAGATTCGGAATTGTATGATGAATTCATGAAAATCAAAAAGCGTAAACAAGACGATTTGCTCTTCTTTTTCCTCCGGCGGCTCAATGAAAAAAATCCGGTTATGATACCAGTTCGGTGAGCTCAAACCGCGCATTTACCAATTCCAGAAGCACACCATTTTTGTAATTAGCAGAATATCTGTATCTTTGCCACCGTAACCTGATTACAACACAACAGAAAAGGTTATTGTTCGTTATGATGACAATGAATTTCAGACATTATATATTACTGGTATTTCTCTTTTTACTTCCCGGCTGGTTACCCGCTCCGGATCTGCCCGTCAATGATGCTTTCGCCTCACTCGAAAAAATGAGACTCGAAATTATCAAAAGGGATAAGGCCCAATACCTGCAAAAATACACCAGCCTGAAACAAACCCTGGCAAAATATGAATCCAACAACAACTGGAAAGAATACAACCAGTACGGATTCATCGGAAAGTACCAGTTCGGTCGCAGCGCGCTCAACGCTACCGGTTTCGGTAACCGGTCGTACAAAAGATTCAGGGCAAATCCGGCAACCTTTACGGAGCAGGACCAGGAAAAAGCTATGGACATCCTGCTGGGGATCAACGAATCTGTCATGGAATACTCTATTGACAAATATGTTGGCCTGACGATGCTTGGTAAGATCAAAATAACCCGTACGGGTATTCTGGCTGCTGCTCATCTGGCAGGGCCTGCCAATGTAAAGGAGTTTCTTGACTCCTACGGACGCAAAAATGTCAAAGACCGGATGGGAACCTATATTTCGGATTACCTTGAACGGTTTGCTCTTTAAGAAGCATTGAGATTTCCTCTTCGCTGAGTCCCTTTTTTATGCTATTTTTGCCGGCAACCGGGACTTTATTATGACTCAAAAACCCTCATTACCTAAAGGAACGCGCGATTTCGGTCCAATACCGATGATGCGGCGTAATTATCTGTTTAATACTACCCGCTCCGTATTCGAATTATACGGATATCTCCCGATAGAGACACCGGCTATGGAAACTCTTGATACCCTGATGGGGAAATATGGAGAAGAAGGAGATAAACTGATATTCAAAATCCTCAATTCAGGCGATTTTACCAGTGGAATCCGGAAGGATCTGGCTGAGCAGCTGGTTGAACATCCTGATCAGACTCAGCAAGTCAGCCGCTCAATGGCTTCACAGATCTCTGAGAAAGCCCTGCGTTATGACCTGACTGTTCCTTTTGCCCGTTTTGTGGTTCAGCACAGGGATGAGATCAGCTTTCCATTCAAACGATACCAGATACAGCCTGTTTGGCGGGCCGACCGTCCTCAGAAAGGACGCTATCGTGAATTCTATCAATGCGATGTCGATGTTATCGGCAGCAATTCGCTCCTCAATGAAGCCGAACTCATCAAAATCATTGATGATATTTTTCAGAAGTTCGGGCTCAGCATCGTCATAAAACTAAATAACCGGAAAATTCTGGCCGGCTTGGCCGAAGTATCCGGATTGGGCAACAACATCACCGATTTCACGGTAGCTCTTGATAAAATAGATAAAATCGGGTTGGAACAGGTCAAAGAAGAGTGGATATCCAAAGGAATTACCACTGAATCCATTGAAAAACTTACACCGGTCATCGGCCTGTCAGGAACAAGTTCCGATAAAATTTCTGCTCTTAAAGATTTTCTCAGCCCCTCTCCTACCGGAGTTTTGGGCATTGAAGAGGTCGAAACCCTGATATCACTGATCAACGCTTTCAACCTGAAATCAACCGTTGAGCTGGATCTGACGCTGGCCCGGGGTTTGAACTATTACACGGGTGCCATCATCGAAGTTAAATCGCTTGATTTTCAGATTGGTTCGATTTGTGGGGGAGGGCGCTATGATGACCTTACCGGAATTTTCGGAATGCCCGGAGTGTCCGGCGTTGGGGTTTCATTCGGAGCCGACCGCATCTATGACGTACTGGAACAGACGCAAAAATTCCCTGCTTTCGCTACTTCGGGTAAGCAGGTGTTGTTCCTGAATTTCGGAACGGAGGAAGCAGCAGCCTGTCAGGCTTTTACCTCTAAGCTGAGGGATGCAGGAATTCGTTGCGAGTTATATCCGGATCAGGCAAAAATCAAGAAGCAAATGCAGTATGCTGACCAAAATCAGATTCCAATAGTGGTTTTGATCGGTGAAACGGAGCGATTGGCTCAAAAAGCCGTGATAAAACTCATGTTGTCAGGTGAACAGACCCATGTGGATTTTTCCGATCTTGCCAGCGAAATCAGGAAAATGATCTGAATTCATGAGAACACATATAATCAGTCCCAAACGACTTAGCCTGGCGAATATCAGGGAAATTACCGAGCATCCGACGCAACTGGTATTATCTGAAGAAGCACGTAAACAAATTGTCTGGTGCCGGGAATACCTTGACCGTAAAATTGCTACAGATCCAAATCCGATTTACGGAGTAACAACCGGTTTCGGCGCTCTTCATAACAAAATTATTCCGGCGAAGGATGTTCAAACTCTCCAGCTGAATCTGGTCAGATCCCATGCATGCGGTACCGGGGAGCCTGTTCCTAAGGAGATCGTCAGGATCATGCTGCTGCTCAAAATCCAGTCATTATCATACGGACATTCGGGTGCTCAGCTACTGACCGTTATGCGGCTGATTGATTTTTTCAACCTGGATATTCTCCCGGTAATCTATCAGCAAGGTTCACTGGGAGCATCCGGTGACTTGGCGCCATTGGCCCATCTCTCCCTGCCATTGATAGGAGAAGGTGAAGTATGGATGGGTGATGCCAAAGTTCCGGCAAAAGTACTGCTTGCAAAACACCAGCTGGATCCGGTTGAACTTCAGGCAAAAGAGGGGCTTGCCTTGCTGAACGGCACCCAGTTCATGAGTGCTTATGGGGTATGGACCCTCCTTCAGGGTTTTCATCTGTATGAGTGGGCCAACCTGATCGGAGCTATTTCGATCGATGCTTTCGATGGCCGGATAGAGCCTTTTAATCCGATGATTCAGGAGATCCGCCCGCACCCCGGACAAATTGAAACTGCCAGGGAAATACGAAACTACCTGGATGACAGCGAACTGATTCACCGAAAGAAAACTCAGGTTCAGGATCCCTATTCCTTCAGATGCATACCGCAGGTTCATGGTGCCACAAAAGATGCCCTGGATTTTGCTGCTTCGGTTTTTTCAAGGGAAATCAATGCAGTGACTGATAATCCTACCATTTTCCCCGAACAGGACCTCGTCATTTCTGCCGGAAACTTCCATGGCCAGCCATTAGCAATCTCTTTTGATCTGATGGGAATTGCCCTAGCGGAACTTGGTAATATATCAGAACGGAGAACTTACCAACTATTATCCGGAGCACGTGATCTCCCTCCTTTTCTGGTTGCAGAACCCGGGCTGAATTCCGGTTTTATGATTCCTCAATACACGGCCGCTTCACTGGTGAGCCAGAACAAACAACTTGCAACACCGTCATCAGTGGATTCAATCGAATCTTCGAACGGACAGGAAGATCATGTGAGCATGGGGGCCAATGGTGCAACCAAAACTTACCGGATCATCAAAAATCTGGAAACCATTCTGGGTATCGAGCTCATGAATGCGGCCCAGGCGATGGAGTTCAGACGCCCGGCACACAGTTCATCCCGGATTGAAAAGTTGCTTGAAAAATACCGTAAGACAGTTCCTTTTATTCAGCAGGATCAGATACTTTATCCACACATCGCCAATTCTGCCGGTTTCATCAGGAATACTAATCCCTTGGAGGTCTAGAACCGATGTTTTTAGGCTGGCCGGGTGCATGATTTTCACGAATCTTGTTTAACATGTGATTCATGAAATCCTGCTCGACCCGGTGTAATGTTAACACCTTGCGGATCGGAAGTACCGCCTTCATCTTGATAAAATAGTCCTTTTTCAGTTGAGCAGCTTTAACCTCCTGATCAAGAATGTCATTCAGCATATTACTCATCTCTTCTTCGGTTTGCTGCTCGGGATCGAAATCTTTTTTCATTTTTTCACGTTTCCCCCACATCATCTCTTCCCGTTTTGCCTGATATTCATTGTAAAGCGGCCAGAACTTCTCTGCTTCGGTAACCGTAAGTGCTAACTTGTCCGTGAGGAAAGATACCCGTTCGGCTTTCATTTTAGCCATTGCATCCTGAAAACGTGGCGACTCATTCTGCCCCATTGCTGCCCCCGTCATCAGAAGCATACCTATCATCATCCATCCTTGAATTTTCATATTCGCAATTTTATAAACCCACAGATTCATATATATATTCCTCTGTTAATTCCGGTTCCATCTGAACAATAGGATTCTCCTCGGTTGCAGTCTGTTCCGGAATAATAATGTTATAATCCTCCATATACCCTGCCAGCTGCCCTTCATGCAGCTCCTCTCCGTAATAATCTACAAAGAGGTCAATTCGCTCCTGGAATCTGGTTTCCTGAAGCGGTTGCAGGTAGTAATTCTTCAGGCCAAACCAGCCAAAAACCATGACCGCCGCGATACCGGATACCCATGCCATCCATGGCCCGATCAGGCTCCTGTTTTTTATCAGAACCACAGGTTCCTCCTGATTCAGGCGCTCCATCATCCTGTCAGAGAAATCGGCAAAGTAACCCTCCGGCACCTTGAAGGGATCTTTCCGAAATCCTTCATTTTCCCAATTATACTTCTCCATATTCATCTTTATACTCTCCGGATCATTAGACGGATTTTCGGTAAGTCGGTTTAATCTGACAATTCAAAAGAAGCCTGTATCTTTTTCACCGCATGAAAATAGGAGGCCTTTAAAGCGCCCACTGATGTCCCAAGATGATTGGCAATATCCTCATAGGTCATCTCTTCAAAGTACTTCATTTGAAATACCTTCTTTTGCTTGGGCGGCAATGCATCTATCGCCACCTGAAGCTTTAGAAACAGCTCATCGCCATCAAAATAGGGGTCAGATTTCAGTCTGTCCTTAATTGAGTTGTCCGGATCATCAGCAATCATCGCTCTTTCCCGTTGGCGCGCCTTCAAAAAAGTGATCGACTCGTTGGTAGCAATCCGGTACATCCACGTGAATAGCCCGGATGTTTCACGAAATCCGGGCAATCCTTTCCAAATTTTGATAAAAGTGTTTTGCAAAACATCGTCGGTATCCTCATGCACCAATATCATCCTCCTGATATGCCAATACAGCTTTTCCTGGTATTTCTCCAGAATCATCCTGAATGCACGGTCCCGTAGGTCCGGATCGCGGAATTGCTGAATCAGATCGGCATCACTGGCAGGGTCCATTTAATCCTCCCACAAAGTGCAAAACCTGAGTAACTACATTTTTGGAGGTAAATCCGAATTTCTCATCAAGAACATTTGCGGGCGCTGAAAAACCAAAATGGTCTAAACCCCATATCAGGCTGTTGGAACCTGCCAATCCTTGCAGGTTAACCGGAAGACCTGCCGTAAGTCCGAAAACCTGGACAGCGGGCGGGATAACTTCTTTCTGGTACTCCGGTTTCTGCTGACGGAACAAGCCTTCTGAAGGAGCCGACACCACCTGAACATCCAGATGATGTTTCTTCTTCAGAATCCCGGCAGCTTCAACCAGGGTTGCTACCTCTGAGCCATTGCCCAGAAGCACAACTTTTGGGTTCTCTCCCGTTTTCATCACGATATACGCACCGAGGGTCGCCTGTTGAGCACATTCGAACCGTGTGCATCCTTCTGATGCAGGCAAATCAGGTATATTTTGTCTTGATAACAGCAGTGCAGTCGGGGTGTGTTTGTTGGCCAATGCCATTTTCCACGAAATGATCGATTCTGACGAATCGGCAGGACGCAATACCAGCAATGAGGGTTTGCCCGAATGGTTTTTCAGTTTCTCCATCAACCGGATCTGAGCCTCCTGTTCGATGGGCTGATGTGTCGGACCATCCTCACCTACACGAAAAGCGTCATGTGTCCAAACATATACAACCTGAAGTTCCATGAGGCCTGCCAGCCTGACTGCCGGTTTCATGTAATCTGAAAACACGAAGAAAGTACCGCAAACCGGAATGATTCCGCCATGAAGCGCCATTCCGTTGGCCAGTGATGCCATCGTCAGTTCGGATACCCCTGCATGCAGGAAAGATCCGCTGAAATTGTGATGGCCAAATGGTTTTGTGTTTTTCAAAAAGACATCAGTCTTGTCGGAATTCGCCAAATCAGCCGACATCACTATAATGTTATCGATCTGTTTTCCCAGTTCGGCAAGTACTGAACCCGAAGATTCACGGGTGGCAGAATTGGACTTGACAGGCATTTTATCCCAACGGATAGCCGGGATTTTTTTGGTCAGCCAATTATTTAACCGCTTATTCAGATCCGGATTCCGGGCAATCCATTCCATCTGGGCAAGCTTACGCTCAGCAGCCTTGTCACGTTTTGCCGCTAAAACTTTCTCGTAATAATCCTTAACCTCCGGGAAAATGGTAAATGGATTCAACGGATCGCCACCAAGGTTTTTAATGGTCGACTCCAGAGATGCACCTGCTTTACTGATCGGTTGACCATGAGTGGAACATTTCCGTTCAAAGGAGTTCCCTTTTGCATCCAGACAACCTTTGCCCATGGTCGTTTTACCGATAATTAAAACCGGTTTCTCGGTTTCAGTTATGGCTTCAACCAGAGCCAGCCTGATCTCATCCTGATTGTTTCCGTTAATGGTTATCACCCGCCATCCCCATGACTGATACTTCATGGCAGTATCTTCAACAGTGACCGCATCCGTGTCCGTTGACAGCTGAATATCATTCGAATCGAAGAACATGATCAGGTTATTCAGCCCAAGATATCCGGCGATACGGCCGGCTCCCTGGCTGATCTCTTCCTGTATTCCACCATCGGAAATATAGGTATAGGTTTTATGCGCTGTCCATTCGCCAAATCGTTCGGCCATGATACGTTCAGCAATAGCTGCACCGATTGCCATGGTATGTCCTTGTCCCAGAGGCCCGCTCGTATTTTCAATTCCACGATTTGGATCAACCTCAGGATGACCAGGCATGCAGCTTTTCCATCGCCTGAAATTCTTCAGGTCCTCCATGGAATATAATCCACACAAGGAGACTACCGAATATAACATTGGCGACATGTGCCCCGGATCCAGGAAAAACCGATCCCGGAATGGCCAGGTCATAGCATCCGGATCGAAAGTTAAAAACTCTGAAAACAATACATTCACAAAATCAGCTCCACCCATGGCACCACCGGGATGACCCGATTTTGCTTTCTCTACCATTGAAGCTGATAAAATGCGGATATTATCCGCCGCCCGATCAATTACTAGTTTGTTCATATGTTTCCGTACCAATGATTATAAGGAACCGAGCGAAAATAGCATTTTTTTTACCTTTGCTGACTAACAATTCTATCAATGGGACTAAAATGCGGCATTATCGGGATTACAAATACCGGGAAAACAACCCTGTTTAACTGTATCTCAGAAACAAAAGTAGCTATCAGCAATTTCGCTTTTAGCACGAACAAATCGAATCTGGGACAGGTAAAAGTACCTGATGAAAGGCTCCAGATGCTCGATGCGCTCATCCACTCAGCAAGAATCATGCCTACCACGGTGGATATTGTAGATATCCCTGGCCTGACCAAAGGTTCCTCAAAAGGTGAAGGTGTCGGTAACAGCTTTCTGGCTGATATTCGAAACTGTGACGCGCTGATTCATGTGGTCCGCTGTTTCGATGACTCAAATCTTCCTCATATCGATACCTCCATCGATCCTGTTCGGGACCGTGAAACCATCGATCTAGAACTCCAGGTTAAAGATTTGGATGCGGTGGAAAAAAGAATCAGTAAACTCGAAAAAGCGGCAAAAGCAGGTGACAAAGCATCGAAAAGAGGTTTGGAAGTCATGACAGCCATCAAGGCACATCTTGAAGATTTCCAGAATATCAGGACCATGAGCTTTTCACACGAGGATGAAGAATTTTTCTCCGACCTATGCTTACTGACCATAAAACCAGTTATTTACGTATGCAATGTCGATGAAAAATCGGCAGCCACCGGGAACGCCTATTCAAGCAGATTCATTGAATCGCTACAGGGAACACCGGCTGAAACCCTGATCATTGCAGCAAAAGCCGAGTCAGATATTGCCGAACTGGAAGATCCGGAAGACCGCGCCGCATTCCTGGCTGAACTGAATCTCAAAGAGCCGGGTGTGAATAAGCTGATCCGTTCAGCCTTCACGATTCTGAACCTCGAAGTATTCTTTACTGCCGGCCCCAAGGAAGTAAGAGCCTGGACCATCAAAAAAGGAGCAACCGCTCCCGAGGCAGCCGGAGTCATCCATTCAGATCTTCAGAGAGGATTTATCAGAGCCGAAGTCATTAAATACAAGGACTATATATCCCTTAAAAGTGAATCCGCCTGCCGGGATGCCGGAAAGCTCAACATCGAAGGTAAAAACTACATTGTTGAAGACGGTGACATCCTTAACATACGTTTTAATGTTTAACCAAACGGACTTCCGATGCTCCTGAAATCCAGATTATTTCTTACGCTCTTCGCCCTTTTAGGGCCCATTTTCATGGTGCCTTCAAACGTCCAGGCTCAGACCGATAAACCGACTCTGATTGTGGGAATCGTAGTAGATGGATTGAAATATGACTGGATTGAACGCTACCAAAATCTGCTGGGCGAAGGTGGTATAAAGAAATTGCTCAAACAAGGCACCAGTTATACCGATACCTCTGTTCCATTTATGCTGGCTGACATTGGCTCATCAAATGCCTCGATCTCCACCGGAACCCCTCCGGCTATTCATGGAATTGTTTCAGAGAACTGGTATGACAGACTTCGCCGCGAACAAACCAATTGCACCCGGGATTTCCTGGCCAAATCCACCGGAGGTAAAAACGATAACGGGAGACAATCTGCCAGTCACCTCCTTTCAAATACCATTGGAGATCAGCTCATTCTGGCCTCAAACTACAAAGGCAAGGTGGTTTCGGTTTCTTTCAGGGCAGAAGCTGCAATTCTCCTGGAGGGTCATATCCCCGGATCTGCTTACTGGTTCGATACTCCATCCGGTAACTGGATCACCAGTTCACAATATGCCAATGCCCTGCCCGACTGGGTTAACAACGTCAATGCCCGTAATGCAGCCAATCAATATCTTGGCAGAGAATGGAACCTCCTTTTGGCTGAAAATCTTTATACCGGTTGTCCGCCTGACGATAACGACCTTGAAACCGGATATGTGAATCAGTTCAAAACATTCCCGTACAAAGTGAACCGTATTTCCCGTGAAAGCCTGACCCAGGATAATGAGATTCTCGGGAAGATGCCATTCGGAAACACCCTGACCACGGATTTTGCCATTACTGCTCTTCTTGAAGAA
>JAQWAJ010000265.1 GCA_028707745.1 Bacteroidales bacterium
ATTTTGCAATAGCTTTTCCTTCCATTTCGACATTTTCTCTCCTTTCCAGCAGATGATGGCATCTTCAAAAACAGAGAGATTGGTGTCAGGAACCACCAGATCTTCATCAATACCGATAGTAGTTCCGAAGCCCTCACAAACCGGGCAGGCACCCATAGGATTGTTAAAACTGAAAAGATGAACGCTGGGCTCTTCAAAATGGATTCCATCCATCTCAAAACGGTTTGAGTATTTTTCCTCCAGATAATCGCCGTTTTGTGAAAACTTCAGTTTGCATTCCCCTTTACCCTCAAAAAAAGCGGTTTCAACAGAATCTCCGACACGTGCTTCGAGGTCTTCTTCCTCACCAATCATCACCCTGTCTATCAAAATATCATAGTGGCAAGATTCACAGAGCTTGGTAGAGGGATCGAGAACATCAGCGATTTTCCGAATCTCACCTTCATCTTCAATTCGGGTATATCCTTGCTGTAAAAGAATTTCCAAATGGTTTCGGAGAGACCTGTCCTTGGGCTTATGCAGGGGTGCGAGGATCATTACTTTGGTCCCTATGGGTTGAGTCATGATCCGATTCACGACGTCCTGTGCATGATGTTTCCTGACCTTTTTACCCGTGAGTGGGGAATAGGTCAATCCGATCCTCGCATACAATAACTTCAGATAATCATATATCTCAGTAGAAGTCCCGATAGTGGACCTTGGATTGCGCGTGTTAACACGCTGTTCAATCGCAATCGCCGGGGGAATTCCAGTGATCAGATCTACATCGGGTTTATCGAGACGCCCCATAAACATACGCGCATAAGAAGAGAGACTTTCGACGTAACGACGCTGACCCTCAGCATATAAGGTGTCAAATGCGAGAGACGATTTTCCCGACCCGGAAAGGCCAGTGATCACAATAAGCTTATCCCGGGGAATTGACAGGCTGATATTCTTCAGGTTATGAACCCTAGCTCCTTTGATGAAAATTTGGTTATTGGGATCAGAGCTTATTTCAGGCATGATTTTTGATAAATTTTGGGGTGTGAAGTTAGGGCATTTTTGTCAGGACGAAAAATTAACGATACTGTAAAATATTATTCGTATTATTGCGTTCTGATTAAGAAACATTAATAAATCTAAAAGGAGGACTGTTATCGAGGGAATTCTACTTCTGTGTTAATCTTAAAAAGGAGGTAGTTTTGAGTTTACATAATCTTGAAGATTATGCCCTCGTTGAACGGTACATTGCCGGCGAATCTGCCTGCATTGATGAACTAATCAAAAGGCATAAAAACAGGGTATATACATATATCCTTTTGATTGTAAAAAATCAACAACTGGCTGAAGACATCTTTCAGGATACCTTTATTAAAGTGATCAAGTCCCTTAACAAGGGACGGTATTACGATAAAGGCAAGTTTCTCTCATGGGTCCTCCGGATCGCACATAACCTGATCATTGATCATTATCGCAAGCAGAAATTGCTGAACACTGTTCCCAATGAGACCGGGGATATGGATCTTTTCAATAACCGAAAACTAGCTGAATTAAACATCGAGGAGACTCTGGTTCAAAACCAGGTGATGAGTGATGTCAGGATGTTGGTTGACCTGCTGCCGGATGATCAAAAGCAGGTAGTTTACCTGCGTCATTACTGCGGGCTAAGCTTCAAGGAGATTGCTGACCAAACCGGGGTTAGCATTAATACGGCACTGGGACGTATGCGCTATGCATTGATTAACATGCGAAAGATGGTTAAAGACAAGCAATTAAGCTTGACTATATAAAGGTTAATGAGATTATTGGAGCCCCGGTACAAGCCGGGGCTTTTTTGTAATATTTTTTGTGCAGTTCATACTACTGTACAATAAGGTGCGTTTTAGATTTAGAAAATAAAATTTAAAAATGTAGCAGTGCCTATGACAAACTTATCTACCCTTTACATTCTCGTCAGTAGTGAATTAACAAATTTGGAAGAAGGACATGTTGTGCAGGAGTTTAGCCAAATTGAAGAGATGGATTCAGATCTTTTAGTTCGTGCCCCTGAATCCGCAGTAAGAAACATACTTGGTTTTGCAAGATCTTACACCTCGATGCCTTCCAAACTGCTCGATGAGATCGAAATTTACCAGAATTAACTACCTTAGGTTCAACGAGAAAGCTGCCTGTAATCATACAGGCAGCTTTTTTTTGATTTTTTTTGGCCAGTAGAATAATACTGTTTACATTTGTGATATCAAAATGATATCAATATGAAAAACGAACTGGAATTTCATGGAAAGAATGGCTATTTAATGGTGGCCATCTGGGTTGTCCTATCGGTGGCATCCGTATTGGGCATGATTTTGTATCAGCAGTACACTTACTTGTATATACCGGTGCTTTGCATCAGTTTATTCTGTATGGTGGGTTTAGCGGTTGTTAACCCAAATGAAGCCCTGGTGTTGGTTTTGTTTGGGAAATATAAGGGCACTATTAAGGAGAATGGCTTCTTTTGGTTTAATCCATTGGTGGTCAGGAAGAAACTGTCGTTAAGGGCTCGAAACTTTGATGGAGCGCCTATCAAGGTGAACGACAGTGTGGGTAATCCGATTATGATCGGTTTAGTGCTGGTCTGGAAGGTGGAGGATACCTTTAAAGCTGCATTTGATGTTGATGAATATGAACATTTTGTAACCGTACAGAGTGATGCGGCGCTGAGAAAGCTGGCTGGTATCTACCCTTATGATAATTTTGAGGATCAGAAGGCTGAAATCACTTTACGGTCCGGAGTCGACGAAGTGAATGAGCAACTGGCCAGGGAACTTGTTGAAAGATTGGATATTGCCGGGATTAAGGTTATTGAAGCCCGTATTAATTCACTGGCTTATGCCTCTGAAATTGCCGGAGCCATGCTTCGTCGCCAGCAGGCCTCGGCGGTTGTTGCTGCCCGGTCGAAAATTGTTGAAGGTGCAGTTGGAATGGTGCAGATGGCACTTACTCAGCTTTCTGAAAAAGGCATTATCGATTTGGATGAAGAACGTAAAGCGGCAATGGTTTCGAACCTGATGGTTGTGTTGTGTTCAGATGTATCGGCCCAACCCATTGTAAACGCCGGGACATTGCACAATTAAATGATCATGAACAAGAAGAAGTCCTTTGTGCTGCGGCTGAATACAGAGTTGTATGATGCTTTGGAAAAATGGGCGGAAGATGAATTCCGCAGCACAAACGGGCAACTTGAGTATATTATCAGTGAAGCATTGAAAAAGGCAGGGCGGAAACCCAGAAGCTCAGAAGATATTCCGGACAGCAAAAAAGAAATCAATGAGCAATAGAAGGATTCCAATATGATGATAAACAATTCATGCAAGCAAAGCAGATTATTGGAGAAAACTTCATCTCTAAGTCCGATATGAAAATTTTATTATCTGTTTTTTTCTGCCTGATCGGTGTGCAGGCTTATTCGCAGAAAATGCCTGCCGGCGTCCTCGTAAACCGGATCGATTCGGTATATGCTCATGCTGTAACTTACCAGGATCACGGTGAGGTAGAAAACTACCGAAAATTTCTTGGTGTTAATAGAAAAATTGTACGTCCGTTTCAAACGGTATACCGGCGGGATGCGTTTTTTCGTTTCAGTTGTTTTACAAAACGTCAAATGCACTCCTTCCACGGATTCCAATGGGACTCCACCGGAATCATTAACGGCTGCACCGACGGTAAGGCATGGGCTCGCAAAGGGAATGGCTATTCTGTATATGTCGATAGCTTTAACGCTTATTCACGCGGATCGTCCGTAATAGTTCCCCTACTGCTAATGCCCAGTAATTTTCATGGCAAACATATCCTGCGGGACCATGGTCAGGTCAGCATTACAAGAATGGAGAGCATTGGCGGACAGAACTGTTTTGTGCAGATCG
>JAQWAJ010000266.1 GCA_028707745.1 Bacteroidales bacterium
TTGAAGAACCAATGAAAGTAAATGCTGAATCTTCAGCCAATTATGATATCAACTAACCAAAAACCCTGCCGACCTAATTGGTCAGCAGGGTCTTGTGCTATATGGGATTATCCTCAACTTCTGTGCCAACGCCGGACTTGAATTCCACGGTGAATTTATCCTCGAAGACGATGACTTTTTCAATCAACCGCCGGACAAGCGGCTCGTCATATTCGGTCAGAGTGGTAGATTGTTTTTGTAGGAATGTGCTCATATCGTCGATCCGTTTCTTTAGTTCATCCCGTCCGGCGCTTTCCAGCTGTACTTTTTGCTTTTCCTCACGCAGGCGGTAAATCTCGTCGGCGACATGCTCGTAATCGGCCTTGGAGCTGGCCAATTTCAGAAGCTCAGACTGAAGCTCTTGAAGCCGTGCGTCTATACTTGCCAGTACCTGGTCACTATCGTGAAATAGCACGGTTTCGATGTTATGCTGCAGGGTGATAAGGAAATCATCCCTTTCACAGAGTGTCTGATTGATGGCGGTGATAAGTACCTGTTCCATGGTGCTTTCCAGCACCGTTCGGGCGTCGCAGAAAAGTCCGGTATTTTCTAACCTGCTTATGCAGCGCCAGACAACCGACTTTTTACCTCGGTTGTTCCAGTGAATCCTCCGGTAAAACTCGCCGCAGCCTCCGCAGATAATCATGTTTGAAAAACAGTGAATACTGCTGAAGGTTCGGTTCTTTCCATTTGGACTGGTGTGGATGATGCGGCGACGGATGAGTTCTTCCTGCACCTGCATGAAAATTTCACGCGGGATGATTGCTTCATGGCTGTTTTCTACATAATACTGGGGAACGATGCCATGGTTCTTTACTCGTGTTTTCGTGAGGAAGTCAGTGGTATATGTTTTCTGCAAGAGGGCATCACCGATATATTTTTCATTGCGTAAAATCTGGTTGATGTTGCTCGTATACCATTTTTCATTGCCTGCACCGTTAAGAATGCCGTCCGCCTCAAGGCCACGGGCGATTTTCAGCATACTGGCTCCCTCAAGGTATTCTCGGTAGATGCGTTTTATGATTTTAGCTTCCTCGGGAACAATGATCAGGCGCTTATTCGCATCCTTGGTATACCCAAGGAAGCGGTTGCAATTGACCTGGATTTCGCCTTGCTGGTAGCGGTATTGTAGGCCCAGTTTCACGTTTTGGCTCAAAGACTGACTCTCCTGCTGAGCGAGGGAAGCCATGATGGTAAGCATGACTTCGCCTTTGGAATCCATGGAATTAATATTTTCTTTTTCGAAATATACGGGGATGCTTTTTTCTTTCAGCTGACGGATATACTTTAGGCAGTCCAGCGTGTTACGTGCGAATCGGCTGATGGATTTTGTGATGACCATATCGACATTGCCTGCCATACACTCATCGATCATACGGTTGAATTCCTCACGCTTCTTGGTATTGGTTCCGGAAATACCGTCATCCGCATAGATTCCTGCCAGCGTCCAATCCGGGTGGCTGTTTATGTAAGCCGTGTAGTGTTCTATCTGCGCCTCATAGCTGGTAGCCTGCTCGTCACTGTCCGTGGAAACCCGGCAATAGGCAGCAACGCGAAGTTTCGTGATTTCCTCATCTTCCTTTTTGCCTCTGGCGTGCTTCCTGGCTGGGAGTACGGTGACGTTTTTACTTACATTCACATTTACACCTCACTTTCTATTAGACTGTAGGCGTATTCCGCCTGCTGGAAGGGATCATCTAACCGTTCGGTACCTTCTTTGATTCGGAAGGAGGTGGGATAAACGATTTCATCCTTAGCTTTTGCTTCATGGACCCGACCGAGTTTTTTAGCCCGCCTGATGCGTTCCATTTCGGCTGACTCAAAAATATCCGGATCTATAATTGCTGGATAATAATCGTCGCCCAGGTAGCGGATATTCCGTAGCATCTTTCCGATAGCCGCATGTGAGGTTAGGATCCCAGCCTTTTGTGCTGCAGTCGCCAAGGAATCACCGGATAAATAGGCATGGAATAGAGCCTTAATCTGCTGAGCGGCAATCTCATCGATCACTGCTTTGCCGTTTGCTATCCGGTAGCCAAATGGTGTGTGGCTCATTCATATCACCAGCCTTTCTTTTAGCGTAATGCCGCATTTTAATTCAAATCCAATTTCTGTCCGGGAATATACAATAATCCGGTTCACAAAATTCTTAAAAACATCTCCGTCAAAGCGTTTCAACATGGTTGCCTTGGTGGCATATTGCAGCAAGGCACTGACTTCGCTCAAATGCTGGTTCCCACTAAGTAGTAGGCGGTTGATGGACTCTTTTTGGCGTTGCAGTCGATCGGCCTCCTGAAGTAAATTATTACTGCTTTTCTTATAAACAACACGGTCGAGATAACCTTTGGTCATCAGAGTGACCAGCACATTCTGTTGTTCAGCGTTTTCCTCCAGCTTTTTATCGATGTCTTGAATGCTCACAAGGCTATCATCGGTATTCACACCGCGCAGCCTCACAAGCAGGGGCTTAAGGACTGCTTGATGGCCGAAGATTAGCCTATTCATCATAGTAACGAAGGCATAGTCAAAGGCGGAATCCGGGATGTACTTAATAGAACATTTTTCGATGCTTTCAATATGGGTGGAGCAGCACCACGCGATGTATTTGCTGCCGCTAGAATGGGTTCGGCGCTTAAAAGTCCCACCACATTGGCCGCAGATGATTTTCCCGGATAAGGGGTATCGGTTCAGATATTTTTGGTTGTACTTTTCCAAGCCTTTTTCTTTGCCACGCTGCTCAATGACCTTCTGGGCAGATTCAAAATCATCACGGCTGATAATCGGTTTATGATGATCTCGAATTAGATATTTCTCCTTTTCGCCTTCGTTCTTATGTCTGTTGAACTGACTATCGCTATAGGTCTTTTGAAAGATGGCATCGCCAATGTATTTCTCGTTTCCGACCATACCTCGGATGGTTGTGGCCTTCCAGTGGCCGCCTCTTTTAGAGGGAATGTTGCGTTGATTCAGATCATCAGCAATTTTGTGAAGGCTTATCCCGGACAAAATTTCACTAAATATTAACCGGACGATTTCAGCCTGCTGTTCATTCACAACCAGTTCGCCATCCACGGCATCGTAACCATAGGGGGAATATGCTATTTTGTAAGTACCGTTTTGGAATCGTTTTTGAATGGACCACTTGTTGTTCTCGGCAATGGATGCTGATTCACCCTCGGCCAGTCCACTCAGGATCGACAGCATGAGTTCGCTTTCCATTGACCCGGTGTTGATGTTCTCACTTTCAAAGTAGACCGAAATACCCATCTGAGCTAGTTTACGGACCATCTCCAGGCAGTCCATGGTGTTTCGGGCAAATCGGCTTATCGACTTTGTGACGATGAAGTCTATTTTCCTATGTTCGCAGTCAGCAATCATCCGAAGTAGTTCGGGCCTTTTATCCTTCTTGGTGCCCGTTATGCCCTCGTCATAGTAAAGCCCGGCAAACTCCCATGCCGGATTTGCCTTGATAAAGGATTCGTAATGGCTTATCTGGGTTTCAAGGCTGACCAGCTGATCGTGGCTGTCGGTAGAAACACGGGCATAAGCGGCGACACGCAGCCGGGGCTGATCTGCGGAAAGTGCGGCGTTGGGAGCAATCTTTGTAACCTTTTTCAATTTCTCACCTCCTTGGTCAGTGTCACATATTACCTCTGGGACCTAGTTATATCAACGGTATTAAGGCATGATCTGTGCCAGAGAAGGAGAGAAAGACTGATGAGGAACTCAAGCGCAAAGGCAAAATTCAGATGAAAAGTTTCAACAACTTCTGCCCTTACGAAATTGATGTAGACTACTATAAAGATGCTCGCAGTGAGTTCACAACAAAGGAGTGGATCGA
>JAQWAJ010000267.1 GCA_028707745.1 Bacteroidales bacterium
CGAATAACTACCTCATTGATACCTATAATGCAGGGGGGTGGTACCTTTACTCCTATTGGATTACCTGGCCGGATATTGCCAACATGCCATCTTCATCCGACTGGGTAATTGACTGGTCGGCACAAACGATCAAACGGACCAAATAGCCGTCAGGGGACCCACGGGAGTGTCACTGTGATCGTACTGCCTTTGCCTTCTTCACTCTCCACCGATATGGAGCCACCATGTTTCAACACAAATTCATGGCACAGCTGGAGCCCGAGCCCGGTACTCGATTCACCGTTAGTGCCTTTTCTGCTGGTTTGCGCGCCCAACCTGAAGAGGTTCTCCAAAGTTTGTGGGTTCATTCCGATTCCGGTATCCCTGACATTGATTTTTATCGTATTTGTATCGCAGGATTTGGCTGAAAACCAGATATGGCCTTTCGAAGCCGTGAATTTTATGGCATTGAAAAGGATATTTCTGACAATGGATTGAAGCATATACCGGTCAGCATAAACAACTAATCCGTCCTGATAATCGATGGTGATATCAATCTCTTTCCTTTTAGCCGATTCCACAATAACCGGCAGGCAATCAGTCATGAAGGTTTTAAACTGAATCTCTTCCGGATTAAAGGAGATCAACCCCTGCACCATCCGCGACCACTCCAGCAGGCTCTCCAGTAAATGGTAAATGTTGGATGCCGAAATCCTGGCATTTTTTGCGAATAGCTGAGCTTCATGCGGAGGAAGTTCCGGCAGGTCGTCTTCCAGAACTTGCAATAATCCGATCAGACTGTTGAAAGGACTGCGCAGATCATGGGCAAGTATCGAAAAATATTTGTCTTTCTGAGCGTTGAGTATAGTAAGTTCTTCGCTTTTAACTCGTATCTCTTGTTCGATTTTTTTCCGCTCAGTAATGTCATGCCCAATGGTTGACACGCCAATAATAATGCCTTTGTCACTGACAATGGGTGAAATGGTCAGTGCAACCGGAATGCACCGGCCATCTTTCCTCTGGCGAATGGTTTCAAAATGATAATCATGAGCCCCTGCCCTGATAGCATCAAGAATAGTGTCCATATCATCATGAAGCCCGGTTGAGGCCAGCAAAGCGATGGGCTTGCCAATCATTTCATCAGCTAAATATCCATATAATTTTTCGGCCCCTTTATTCCAGCTTGTGATGATGCCGTCAAGTGTTTTGCTGATAATAATTTCGGCTGAGGATTCAACGAGAGCGGCAAGCTGAAACAGGCGCTTTTCTTTGATTTTGCGAATGCTGATGTCCCTGGCAATGGTGATATAACCTTTTATTGAACCATCCTGATCTCGTAAAGTTCTGGTGGATGCTTCAACAGTAATGCGGCTTCCGTCCTTGCAAGCCTGCGATAATTCACCTTCGTATTCTCCTTTTTCAGCTAGTGCCCTGCTGATTCCATCCAAATCAGAATTAATGTAATCGGTTTGTAAAAAGTCTAAAACCTGTTTGCCAGCTAACTCTTCATGGCTCCATCCATACAGGAGTTCTGCAGCATGGTTCCATATGGTTACCTGGAAACCGACGTCTGTGGCGATGATTGCGTCACTAACCTCATTCAGCAGCGAAGCTTGAAATTTCAGCCCTTTTGCATCCATATCTATATCTATATGACTCCCAATCCTTAATGTAAATATATGGCCATTTTTAGCGGGATGGTGATGTGTACACCTAAATAATTGAGATATTGACCTCCGTTTTGTCAAATAGTTATCATGATTAAAGGAGTGTTGTTCGATATGGACGGAGTGTTGCTGGATTCAGAAGAATTCATGTGTAGGGCGGCTATCAGGGTGTAAATGCCTGGCACTTTCGACCAGCTTTCCGGCGGCAAAACTCATTTATGCAAACTGGGTATGCAATAACCTTTCGGATGCCCCCGATGATGCAATAGACTGGTAAAATCCTGCGTGACACAATTTTTTTCCGAAGATTGGTTATCTTTGAAATGTCCCCTTACAATTAAAGCATTTTAAGTAACCAACAACCAAAGTTTTAACGTATGAAAAGAATTATTGCACTCAGTGCCTGGTGTCTGTGTATTCTATTGATTACCAGTTGTTCTAAGATTCCGGAAGCTTCATTTACAATGGATAGCACGGTCTTAAAGATGAATAAACCGATTGCTTTTACCTGCCAATCCGATGGCGGCAAAGATTTTTCCTGGAATTTTGGCGATGGAAAAAAATCAACCGATAAAAATCCGACGCATACCTATACCAGTGCAGGAGATTTTACAGTCAGCCTGATTGTGTCAAATGGTGCCGGTACCGATTCAACCAGCCAAATCATCACTATAATTCCGGATATTACCGGATGGTGGATGCAATCTTTTACTCTTAAGGAATATTACGGAACTTTTAATGGAACGTTAAAAGTGACCCAACATGATGACAATTCACTTACAGGTGGTTGGTCACGTACCGATGATTATTCAGTGGAATCGCATACCTTGGGTTCCGGCAGTAAGATTTCTGGCAGCGATGTGTTGCTTGAGTGGGAAGGAAGCTCCTATAAGTTTACAGGCAAAGTTACTGCTGACGGAAAATCCATGAGCGGAACTGTTAAAAGCACAAACTATACCGGTACCTGGACCGCCAAACAGCTTTAGGATTCGGTCTGATAATAGATTTTGTAGTATTTCCGGCCGTCTGATTCCGTGCCACGCTCGATCAGGTCTTTATCCCCGTGGATATAAATGTGAAAGTTTTTATCCAGTTTCAGCACACTCTTAAATGCTCTGGCCTGCTTTTTTACGGCCTGCGGGGATATTTCAAAACTCTCGGAGTACCCGATATTGTTTTCTGACTGCCAGTTATCATTATAGGTCCGGAATGAATTGATGATCCCGTCGTCCTGGAGTACTTCATTTTCAAATTGAGTCTGATCGAAATTTCCGTGTGATTTGAAATACTCGACCGACCGGTTCAGCAGATCGATTTTATCAGCCTTGGAGACTTCGAATTCTTCAGATAATTTCTTGACAACAAAGTTCTTGGTGGCTCCCATGAATTGATTGGTCTGATAATATTCGTCGCTGACCGGAGTTACCTGAAGAAAATCGTCCTTCCAGTATACCGCCTCGGCCGACCGGTTGGTGTTGTCGACAATCAGTAGCCGGTAGCCGGTTTTCTGCTGTGAATTGAAGATGATACAGCCCTTGTCGATTCCTTTAATCTCAAAACCAAAATCATGCTTAATGGAATATCCCGATGATTGCCCCTTCATTTTGATGAATGGAACATCGTTTTCAGATTTAAAAATGCCGATGGCATCCACAATCTCACCACCCATATCGGCATCCGAAAACAGGGCGATATTCAGCTCTCCCTGTTTGATTTTGGGATGGGTCGAATGTTCGTACAGCAACCGGGCAATCTGCTGGGATTCCTCAATGAAATTGCTTGGATCGGTAAAAATGCTTTGAACTATCGTAAAAATCTCATTCATACTGATATTCACAGCATGACTGAAACAGTAAAATTCCTCAGGCTTAAATGCAGCCAGGAAATATTTGATTAAATAATCTCTGGTGCTGGGCCCGATTTCCGTTACCTCTTCAGATAACAGCACTCCCTCTTCAAGGAGCTTGTTTCCAATATGATGGGTAACTAATTTATCGAGTTCGATATTGGTAAAATCAGGAGTAATCATCAGTAATTATTTTAATTCAATCTTTTATTCGTTCGTAGGTAATCCCGTTTTCGAGGGAATATTTAACCAGTCCGTATTGTTTGGCAAGATACACTTCGCGGATCGTTAAAGGCGTCCATTTATCGGTAAAATCCCTGAAATTGAAATGGATGATTCCGGAATAGGTGAAGCCGTCAACCGTAAGGCTATCCAATATCCCGATA
>JAQWAJ010000268.1 GCA_028707745.1 Bacteroidales bacterium
CCCGGCCAAGTTCTATCAGTATATCCTGATAGGGGTGATTTTGATAATGGCCTGGGTACTTTGGAAACAACTGTATTTTCTTTTTCCATCCCTGCTGGGTGCCATTGCTCTCTATATTTTACTGAAAAAGCCGATGACCTGGCTGATTGAAACCAGGCACATGAAGGATTGGCTGGTTGCGGCAATATTAATGCTGGGCACTGTTTTGATTATCATCATACCTTGTTGGTTTATTATTAAATTGCTGATTGTCAAGATTGAACCACTGGTTTCATCACCGGATTTCTTCACGGATGTATTCCGGCAGATCAATACGTATCTCAAGGATGAGCTTGGGCTCGCTGTTCTGAGCCAGGATACTTTAATGAAAGTCAGCGGCAGCATTACAAAATTTGCTCAGGAGTTACTGAGCGGTACTCTCCGCACGGTTATGATACTGGTTTTCATGTATCTGTTTCTGTTCTTCATAATGGTTAACGGCAGGAGAATCGAGCTTTTCCTGTACCGGAACCTTCCTTTCAGTCCGGCAAACAGGGAGAAAATTGTCAATGAGGTGACCCGAATGGTCAGAAGCAATGCGGTGACCATTCCAAGTGTAGCACTCCTGCAAGGTACAGTGGCGCTGATAGGCTACCTGATATTCGGCATCAATGAGCCATTGCTACTGGGGGTTCTCACGGCAATTTCATCTATGATCCCGGTGGTGGGGGCCGCGCTGGTATATCTTCCGGTAGTGATCTTCACACTGGCTACCGGCAATATGTGGGCCGGTATCGGATTGGCTCTCTGGTGTTTCATCCTGGTGGGATCAGTCGATAATGTGGCCCGGTTCATTCTTCAGAAAAAACTGGCCGATGTTCACCCGGTAATAACCATTCTCGGAGTTATTGTCGGTACAAAATTGTTCGGACTTATCGGCTTGATATTCGGGCCGTTGATGATCACTTTGTTCGTGGTTCTGTTGAAGATTTATTTTAACGAATTTGGCGACTTTAAAGGTGGCAATGGACAAAATAAATTGACTGACAATGGCGTATGATGAGTTCCTTGCGGAACGGATGGAGCGTGTGTACGAGGAAAGAAGGGTCCCCTGTTTTGCCAAAAAGATGTTCGGCGGAGTCTGCTTCATGGTCGATGATAAAATGTGCACGGGGGTGCTGCACAAGCAAATGATGGTTCGCGTTGACCCATTGTTTCATGATGGCGCACTTAAAAAACCAGGAACCCGGCCAATGGATGAATCCGGTATGAAGGGTTTTATTATGATCGATCCTGAATATGTTGATATGGATGAAGACCTTGAATATTGGATAAACCTGGCGCTGGAGTATAATCCCAAAGCTAAATCGAGTAAAAAACGAACATGAAATACGGATTTTTCAAAAAGAGGAGAAGGCTGATGATATCGGTATTCATGATAATACCGCTACAGGTGCTATTTGGCCAGACGGCCGGCTATCCTTATAAAACATTTACGGAATTCAGGAGCGACCTTAACCGGATCTCTGAAATCAAGGACCACTCTGAACGGGATCTTCAGGTGAATGAGTTGTGGAAAAACCTGAAGAGTGATAATCAGATCCCCTACCGGATAGCCGAATCGGTTGCATTCCTTTACCGGGGAGAAGCAAAAACTGTGCATTGGTCCGGTGATTTTAATGGGTGGGACCAAGATCAGCCTGAATATGAAGGAAAGCGGGCTGGGCTTTCCGATATCTGGATAATGATTAAACAGTTCCCTGAAGATGCCAGGCTCGATTATAAAATCGTGGTTGACGGTAAGTGGATCACTGATCCGGATAATCCTTACCTGCAAATGAGCGGCATGGGACCAAACTCCGTGTTGCGCATGCCCGGATGGAAATTCCCTGACGAAACGGAACTGGCCCCGGATGTGATCAGAGGCACCCTGACAGACAACATACTGATCGAAAGTGAAAATCTTGGCTATCCGGTTAATTATAAGGTCTATACTCCCTATAATTATCTTCGCTGTGAAAACCTTCCTGTTATTTATGTGACTGACGGACAGGAGTATGCTGATGATAAAAAGGGAGCATTGGTGACCATACTGGATAACCTTATCTTTTCTGAAGAGATTAGGCCGGTAATTGCCGTATTTATTGACCCTCGGGTACCTGGTAAGGAGGCGGAAAACCGGAGAAACAGCGAATATTCAGGTAATCAGAAATATGCAGATTTTGTGGGCGGAGAATTGGTCCCCCTAATCGATAAAACTTACAAAACCCATGCTTGCCCCGATGACCGGGCTATTTTGGGCGCATCTCTCGGAGGGGTGAATGCTGTTTGGTTTGGAGCTGTCAGAATGAATGATTTTCATCTTCTTGGAATACAGTCTCTTTCAGAAAATCAATCTGTGGTCGATCGCTTTTCCCGGCTCGACTGGTTTCCTTTCCGGATCTGCCTGACCACCGGTGTCTATAGTGATACTCAGAAACAAACGATTGAATTGAAAAGTGTTCTGGAGCGGAATAAGGTGGATTTCATCTACAAGGAAGTGAACGAAGGTCACTCCTGGGGCAACTGGAAAGCACAGCTTAGCAATATGTTACGATATTTTTTCCCGAATTAATAGTTAAAAGTTTTCGATATGAAATTGTTCAAAAGCACGATTCTCCTTTTTATACTCGGTGCCGTTACTATTTCAGGGATCAGCCAGACTATTCCTGTTTCTCCGGCTAAACCGCTCGCAGTTAATCAACAGGCATTCGTTGACCTCAGGTTCGGGATGTTTATCCATTTCAATATCCCGACCTTTGCTGACCAGGATTGGCCTGATCCTGACGCTTCACCTGAGATCTTCAATCCCACCATGCTCGATTGCAGTCAGTGGGCCAGGGCTGCCAAATCAGCCAACATGACTTATGGATGCCTGACCACCAAGCACCATAGTGGCTTTTGTATCTGGAATACCAAAACCACCGATTATAATGTGATGAACAGTCCGCTGAAGCGCGACGTGGTGAAAGAATATACCGATGCCTTCCGTGCAGGCGGGTTAAAGGTGATGCTCTATTATTCCATTCTCGATACCCATCACAAACTTCGCCCCGGATATATTACCCGGAACCATATCGAAATGGTTAAAGCCCAGCTGCGGGAACTGCTGACCAATTACGGAGAGATATCGGCCCTGATCATCGATGGCTGGGATGCTCCCTGGTCAAGAATTTCTTATGATGATATCCCGTTTGAGGATATTTACCTGCTGGTTAAATCGATACAGCCAAACTGTGTGTTAATGGATTTGAATGCAGCCAAGTATCCCGCCGAGGCCCTTTTTTACACCGATATTAAATCCTATGAACAGGGGGCAGGGCAGCACATTTCAAAAGAGAGCAACCGTTTGCCGGCGCTCTCCTGTCTGCCGATCAACCGGGCGTGGTTCTGGAAAACATCTTTCCCCAACGAGCCGGTTAAAGATCCGAAAGTGCTTGTTAATGACGATATTATTCCGTTCAACAAGGTCTATTGCAATTTTATTCTGAATGTTGCGCCAAACCGGGAAGGATTGATTGATGACAACGCCCTTACCGCCCTTAAAGAGATCGGAAAGCTCTGGAAAAATGAGGGCCCGCTGCCGGCATTGCCAGCCTGTGATGCACCCGTTATATCATCCAATATTGCTAAACATCAGCCTTCAGATGCTTCGTGGAGCGATGACATGAATATCATGGACTTTGCCAATGACGACAGTTTTAAAACCAGCTGGACCTCCAATGCTGCAGTGAATGTCCCATGGTATCAGGTGACTCTTGATCGTGAAAAACCTTTTAACCTGATTGTTGTCACAGAGGACAAAGCCAATATCACCAAGTATCAGCTG
>JAQWAJ010000269.1 GCA_028707745.1 Bacteroidales bacterium
ATCGCAGCCAATGGCATTCATGCCTATTTGTTTGAGAGTTTGAGACCAACTCCTGAACTTTCTTTCTCTATCCGTCACCTGGGATGCCAGTCGGGTGTGGTGGTCACCGCTTCGCACAATCCAAAGGAGTATAATGGGTACAAGGTTTACTGGGAAGACGGCGGACAGATCATTGCCCCGCATGATGTTGACATAATCAGCGAAGTTGAAAAGATTACGAGTCCCAGAGAGGTGCGCATGGACAGTGACCCCGCGCTGATCCATACCATAGGGCCGGAAGTCGATGATGCCTATCTCAGCAGCATTTCCTCGCTTTTGCTCAATCCGGATTCCATCAAAAGGCATCATGATTTAAAGATTGTTTATACCCCGATACATGGATCAGGAGTCAAAATGGTTCCTGAGATTTTAAAGCGGGCAGGATTTACCAATATCCAGCATGTTCCGGAGCAGGATATTCCCGATGGGAATTTCCCGACCGTGGTTTCTCCGAATCCCGAAGAGAAAGCCGCCCTAAACCTGGCTATCGAAAAAGCAATTGCCACCGGTTCAGAACTGGTTATGGCCTCCGATCCTGATGCTGACCGTGAAGGCATTGCCGTCAGGGATCATGAGGGAAATTTCAAGCTTCTCAATGGAAATCAGACCGGCGCACTGCTCATCTATTATCTTCTGAAAAACTGGGCTGATCAAGGGAAAATTAAAGGTAACGAATTCATTGTCAGGACAGTGGTCACAACTCCCCTCTTCAATGACATTGCAAATGATTTTGGGGTAAAGACTTATGAAGTGTTGACCGGTTTCAAGTTCATTGCAGATATCATCCGTAGAAATGAAGGGAAAGAGGTATTCATCGGTGGTGGTGAAGAATCGTACGGTTTCATGACCGGCAGTTTCGTTCGCGACAAAGACGCCATTTCATCGTGCGCTCTGATCGCAGAAGCTGCTGCCTGGGCCAAAGATCAGGGGATGACTCTTCTCGACCTGCTTGAATCGATTTATGTGAAGTACGGATACTATCAGGAACATCTGATTTCGATTGTCAGAAAAGGTAAATCAGGAGTGGAGGAGATTGCAGCCATGATGGAAAAATTCAGAAGTGCACCTCCAAAGTCTCTGGGGGGATCAGCTGTTGTAGTGCTGAATGATTTCCTGAACCGTAAGAGTGTCGATCTGGTGGCCAATACCCGGAAAGATATCGATCTGCCCAAGTCGAATGTTCTTCAGTTTATCACTGCTGACGGATCCATTATTTCGGCGCGCCCTTCGGGAACTGAACCTAAAATCAAGTTCTATTTCAGTGTCCGTCAAAAGATCACCGACAAGAATGAACTGGAATCAGCAGCAGTCGCAATGGATTTGAGAATCAAAAATTTGATCAGCGACATGCACCTGGTTGATTGACGATTAGTCAGTCAGACATGAATTCATCCTTGAAGTTAACCAGAAACACTTTTTCGGTTGCCCTTGTGATTGCGGTATATAACCATCGATAATATTCCCGATCGAGATTGTCTTCTGTTTGCCAGCCCTGATCGATATAAACATGTTTCCATTGTCCGCCCTGTGCCTTGTGGCAGGTAATGGCGTAAGCAAATTTGATTTGCAGGGCATTAAAGAAAGGATCCTCACGAATAGCATCAGATTTATGCTTTTTACCCTTCATATATTGATAATCTTCAGATACCGCCGCAAAGAAGTTTCGGGTACGTTCTTTATCCAGAGCGGGTCCATCGGAGTATAATGTATCCAACATGACTTTTGAATCGAATTCCATGATCCGGTAATCGGTAAAGCGTACCGTAAGGTCGCGGAAATCAAATCCGTACAACTCTTTGGATCCCTTGATCCGCGTAATTTCAAGGATATCGCCATTGGCAATGAAATCAATTTCTTCTGATTCTTTGAGCCAGTGATAATTATTTTTCACGACCATCACGAGGTCGCCCATCCGGATATCCTCTTCGTACTGGAGGATTGCGCTCCGGATGCCTTTATTGTATCGGTTGGCCAGTTTGTTTGAGCGGCAAAGAACAATTGTTTCCTCTTGTCCTACCGTATTGTAGCTGGATTCCAGCATATCGATCAGATTTTCACCCCCCACCCTGATGACATCGGGAAAATTACCGGCTATCAAGCCAGGGTAACCCTTCACATCGGGTTTTATTTTCTTCCGCAGTTTTGTTGCATTGAACAGTATTCCGGAGTCTTCCGTCTGTCTGACTACCTCATTCAGATAATACTCCTCAACCGGAAAGCCATATTGTTCGAGGTATTTCGGATCAAGAGCATCGCTCCGGTCGAAGCCCACCGGAGGGAGCTGGGCATCATCCCCGATGAGGATCAGTTTGCATCCGTTTCCACCCATCACATATTCAATCATGTCATCGAGCAGCCTTCCACTACCAAACACTGACAATTCCAAGGATTGCGTGGAAATCATGGAGGCTTCATCGACAATGAAAAGCGTGTTTCGGAACAGGTTGCGATCAAGGCCGAACTCCCCGAATCCGTCGATGACTGTTTTTTGCCGGTATATCTTTTTGTGAATGGTAAAGGCAGCAGCGCCCGAGTAGCGGGATAGTACCTTGGCAGCTCTACCTGTTGGTGCCATCAATACCGTCCGGTAGCGGTAATATTTCAGACTTTTCACCAGTGAGGCCACCAGGGAGGTTTTACCGGTCCCGGCATATCCCTTAATGAGCAATATCCGGTCGTCAGGAGTGAACAAGTAATCACCAAGTGCATTGATCACCCTCTCCTGACCGTCAGTCGGAACATGTCCCAGGTTCTCAACAATACGGTTTCGCAGTTCTTCAGCAATCATAATGGATAAAAATGCAGTGTACGATCTTTTGTTCCGAAATATGTTTTAAACTTGCATACTTCAAACTTAAACAAATCCGGACTAATCATTCAGGTTCCTGAATAAAACGCATGAGAAACATTGCCATTATTGACGACGCATTTGACAGCAATGCCAGCTCAGCTTATCAACTGTCGATACAATATCACGAACGCTTTTGCACGATATCGATTTTGGATACTTCGGACATGAAGTATCTCGCTTTCAAGAACTTCTGGTTTGCCGACGCAGTACCTCCTGCAAAGCAGACTGACCAAATCAGGAATCTTTTGCATGCTGAAAGTTATCTGGCACGCAATTATAAAGCGGTTACATTCATGTATCTTACCCCGGTTTCGGTATTGGTACCAGCGCCACTATTCAGGAAGGAAACACCGGAGGCTTATTTTCATTACTCGGCTCGCCTGAATCCGGAAGATAAAGTATGTTATCGTAAAATTCATGCGATCGATGCCTATGCTGTATTCCCGATACCCTTAGATTTTTATAACCAGGTGAGGTTAATGGTTCCTGATGTTCAGTTTTTCCATCAGATGTGTCCTCAAATTGAGGAAGCCATTGCCGAAAGCAGTGAATTTGCCGGGCAGAACCGTGTTATTGCCAATATCAATCCTGGCTTTGCAGATCTCATGGTCATGCAGGACGACAAACTGATCCTATACAACAGCTATGTTATCAAGAATTCGGAAGATCTCGTATTCTTCATACTGTATCTTTATGAGCAGTTTAGTTTATCGCAGGAGGAAACCCCGGTCATTCTATCCGGTTTTCCCGAGCTGTATTCAGGAGCTACTGAATTGCTTTATAAATATTTAGGCAAAGTTCTGTTCAGGGAATTTCCCGATAAGTTTACTTATAGTGCTACCTTCGGCGAGCTCGCCAAACATCAGTTTTCACAAATTCTCAATCTGGCCCGATGCGAATAA
>JAQWAJ010000270.1 GCA_028707745.1 Bacteroidales bacterium
CGGATTCTCAGCCGTCTGCCTTTATCTGGCAGTCTGAAACTTCAGCTATTGGGGCTATTCTCTGAAATGCATGTGGATTCAACAGTCGGACAAGGCAAGGAGCTTGCCATTGTCGGCAGCCGGGATGTTCACAGTATGGATGAAATCCTGACTATTTTCAGGCAAAAAACCGGCTCAGCGATACGCGTATCCATGCTAGCCGGCGCCATTTCTGCTGATGCACCTGAACCGGACATCACAGTGCTCAGTGAATTCGCCAACCTGTTCGGAATTGCCTATCAGATCAGAGATGATCTCACCGAATTCCGATGCCTGGCCACCGATCAGCAAAGTTCATCCTTCCCATTTCTGAAGAGCATCCTTGTTGAGAAACATCGGGTTAAAGCCGATACTCAACAGGAATGGAGAGAATTGATCAAAGAGCATCAAATTGACCTGGAAGCCGATAAAAAACTCGATGAGACGCTGAATCAGATACCCGTTACGCTTAAAAAACTCTCATCGCAAAAACTACGATTGGCGCTGCTGAATATTGTCAATCGTTATTTCGAACTGGAATGAGCCACCTTTCAGAAATCGACCGTATTATCCGGACCCTATCCGCCTCTTCTGAAATACTGGAACCAACTGTCTATGAAGATGTTTGCCAGTTCATTCGTCAATTGCAGCTCGAATCAGGAGCCTTTGCTGACCGTGGAGGGTAACCCGATTGGTATTATTCACTTTTCGGATACCTGATCTGCCAGGGACTCGATCTGCAGAATGAATCCAATAAGCTCAGCGAATTTGTCATGAATTCCGGCCGGCCCTCCAAGCAAAAGCGGGTTGAGTGGTCGGCCTGGGTTATTTTGCGTTATTCCTTCAACCCACGGTTACTATTTAAAGTCAGAACTTCCTTTCAACTGGTTTTGGGTTGGATGAAGTACCAGAATAGTACAGACCGGGTTTACCAAATCTTTCTCACCTTGCTCATTTTCGATCTTTTTTGGGGATTTCCCCGCCTGTTCATTCATAAAATCGATCAGCTGACTTCATCATTCCCGCTGAACAGCAGCTCACCAACCCCACATCTGGCTTCTGTTATGTGTATCCGGAACCGTGGGCATCTTGATGTCGATGATCTGTCAAACATGTTATTAAACAATGTGCATCCCGAAGGTGGCTTTGTATCATTTCACGATCAGCCCCAGGCCGATCTGCTCTCTACCGCAGTGGCAGCTTACGCACTCAGCCAATCTCCGGCAGGCTACAGCCAACTGGCAGCCAACGGGCTTGGTTTTGTTTCTTCCAATTTCGACCGTGGAGCTTTTTTATCGGGCAACGGAGATCCCTCCCGAGATGTGGAATACACTTTTTACGGATTGCTGGCATTAAGTGCTTATGCTCAATCCTTAACCGAAACTCAGGAGTCTTCATGATGAACCCATCCGGAAATCTAGCCCGGTTCGAACAATTGGCTGCACAGCTGCTCGCTGAACGCAACAATAAAGGATTCTGGACCGGGCAACTATCATCCAGTGCATTAGCAGTGTCAGTCTCTGTAATTGCTTTTCATTTTTACAACACCGATGAACTTCATGCTGATATCAGAAACGGTATCTGTTGGCTGATCAACAACCAAAACCAGGATGGAGGATTCGGCGACTCCCCACAAAGCCTTAGCAACATCAGCACCAGTTTGTTAAGCTATTCGGCGCTTCATATCACCAAGGACCTGTTCCCGGAGTCTGATTCGTGCATTTTGGGGCTGACCGGATATCTGAGAACCGCCGGGATTGATGTAAACTCGCCAGATGTTGCCCGGCATGTACTCGATTTTTATCAGAAGGATTATACATTTTCAGTTCCTATCCTGGCCACCTGCGCTTTATGCGGAATCCCAGGAGAAAATTCCTTTAAACCCATCCCGCAATTGCCGTTTGAGCTCGCATTATTACCACGTGGATTTTATCGTTTCCTGAACCTCAATGTAGTAAGTTATGCCATTCCTGCGCTTGTGGCAGTCGGTATTGCCATTTTTCAGCATAAAAAGTCGGGCCGACTGACCCGGTTGATCAGGAAGCGCTCAATCCCCAAGGTGATGGCCTTACTTGAAAAGATTATGCCCGAAAGCGGCGGATTTCTGGAGGCGATTCCGCTAACGGCATTTGTAGCTTTGAGCCTGATCAAATCCGGATACCGTGACCATCCGGTTGTTGCCGGGGGTATCGGTTTTCTCAGGAGGATGCAGCGTGAGGATGGCAGCTGGCCCATCGATATCGACCTGTCAAACTGGATCACCACGCTTGCAGTTAAATCATTCCGGAACCAGGTGGGGGAGTATATCGATATAGAATCTGGTCAGGCCATTACCAGCCATCTGTTATTCGCTCAAAACCAAGGCATTCACCCTTTCAACGGATCCACAGCCGGGGGATGGGGCTGGACAAACCATTCAGGATCTGTACCCGACGGCGACGATACCCCCGGAGCCATCCTCGCCCTGTTGAGCCTTAACCCGGAACCCGCTAATGAAGTGGTGAGGTCGGTTATTGCCGGTTGTAACTGGCTGATTCAACTCCAAAACCATGACGGAGGCTTTCCTACCTTCTCAAAAGGCTGGGGCAAACTACCCTTCGACCAAAGTTGTTCCGATTTAACCGGGCACGCGGTTTTGGCGCTATCCAAAGCCATTGAAAAAGCTGGCAAATTTATGTCATCCGGTTCGATCAAAAAATACCGGTATGCGATCAGGAAAGGAACCCTCTATTTAAAAAAATCCCAGGGTGCTGAAGGTGAATGGCTCCCGCTGTGGTTTGGCAACCAGTTTCAATCAAAACAGCATAATCCCGTGTATGGAACTGCCCGCGTCACCGCCTATCTGACCGATTCCGCAATCAGTCAACAATTATCGGTCCTGATGAAGGATGACCTGAATCACATGATCCAAAAAGCACAGGGTTATCTGATGAAATCACAAAACCCCGATGGCAGTTGGGGAGGCGATGCCGGTCTGGACGGCACCATCGAAGAAACAGCTTTAGCAGTAGCCGCATTGGTTAACCAGGCAAATGCAAAATCCCACTGTGAATCCGGATTAATATGGCTTGACAATCAAGAACTACCCTTAAGACCTGCTCCTATCGGACTTTACTTTGCATCGCTTTGGTATGATGACAAACTCTACCCGCTTGTCATGTATACTGAAGCATTAAGCGCCTGGAACCAGGCTATTGCATTACATTCAGGGTCTCAGATCTGATAAAAACAACTCCTCTTTATTTCCGAAATAGTAGTTCAGAGATATCCTTGAATAGGTAGGAACAGCATTAAAACGGAGGTCGACGGTTTCTTCATAATCCTGATCATTCCCGGTTAAAGGATTATAAAATGAATTTGTTGACGTATTACTGTATTTCACGTTCAAACATCTGAGGCCAAATTCACCGCCAATGCTGAAATTGGGGTCGAAAAAATATTCAGCACCAAAACCGAATTCGCCACCCCATGCATGAACTTTTTTCAGAATTTCCTTCATTTCTTCGTTTTCTTCCCCATCACGGGTGTATTTCGCACTTAACATCGGTTTTGACAAACATACCGATAAGTATGCCTGCAATTTGTTCGTTTGTTTAATGTAGTATTTCATTCCAAGGTCGGGTACCATCAAATAGCCCGATAGTTCGAACGAATTGGAATAAGGAACCACCTTATTTAAATCCCAATCAAATTCCTGACCACTCATGTCTGAGTTAAACTTCGCAGAGATACACTGGAATCCAATAAAAGGCAC
>JAQWAJ010000271.1 GCA_028707745.1 Bacteroidales bacterium
ACCCATGCATGCCTCCTACTTTGCGTATGAAAACCAGGATCTGGCTTTAAAGGGTGCAATGGAAAACTCCGACCGTTATTTATCACTTAACGGCTGGTGGAAATTCAAATGGGTCGAAAATCCGGCCAGCAAGCCAAAGGATTTTTTCAGTCAGAATTATGACGATTCTTCGTGGAAATCTTTTGAAGTGCCCGGTATCTGGGAAGTCAACGGATACGGCGATCCCATCTACACCAATATCGGGTATGAATTTTCAAATCTGATGAAACCGGAACCCCCGAAAGTTCCGGTCGAATATAATCCGGTTGGTTCTTACCGGCGAACCATCACCATCCCGGATAACTGGAAGGATCAGGAAATATTCATACAATTCGGTGGCGTCAGGTCGAACCTGTTCCTTTGGGTGAATGGTAAATTTGTCGGCTACAGCGAAGACAGCAAGTTACCGGCAGAATTCAACCTGACCAAATATGTCAAACCCGGTAAAAACCTGATTGCCTTTCAATCGATGCGCTGGTGCGACGGCAACTATCTGGAATGCCAGGATATGTGGAGGATCACCGGCGTTTCACGCGATGTTTATCTGTATGCCCGTAATCCGCAGCACCTGCGCGATATTGAGATCGTTCCCGATCTGGACGCCACGTACAAAAACGGATCATTGAATATCTCCTGGGACCTGGCCGGAAAAGTAAAAGGATATTTCCTGAGATTCGAACTGACCGCAGCCGGGAAAACGATTTTAAACAAGGAAATCAAAGCTGAAGACAATAAAGGCACCATCGTCCTACTGGTTGAAAATCCGGCCAAATGGACCGCCGAGACCCCGAATCTGTACACATTGACGACCACCCTGACCGACAAACACGGCAATCTCATCGAAGTAATCCCGCAGACAGTCGGTTTTCGCAAAATCGAGATCAAAAATGCACAATTGCTGGTCAATGGTAAACCCATTTTAATTAAAGGGGTTAACCGGCATGAAATGGATCCGCTCACCGGTACCTGGATCAGCCGCGAACGGATGGAGCAAGATGTTAAGATATTTAAAAAACTCAATATCAATGCACTGAGAACCTGCCACTACCCTGATGATCCGTTTATGTACGAACTATGTAATAAGTACGGAATCTATGTAATCGATGAAGCAGATATCGAATCGCACGGAATGGGTTACGGAAAAGCATCGCTGGCTAAATTCCCGAGCTGGTATCAGGCCCATTTCGACCGGTTCTCCAGAATGATTGAGCGCGATAAAAACCAGCCATCTATCATAATCTGGTCGTTGGGCAATGAAGCCGGCGACGGAGTCAATTTTGAACAGATGTATGCCTGGGGAAAGAAACGGCAGTCGTCACGCCCGATCCAGTACGAACGTGCCGGTTTAAAGGCCCATACGGATATTTTCTGCCCGATGTATGACGCCCCGTGGGACCTGGAAAAATACGTGAAGAGCAACCCCACCCGGCCGCTTATTCAGTGCGAATACGCACATGCCATGGGAAATTCGGAGGGCGGTTTCAAGGAATACTGGGATCTGTACCGTAAATACCCGGTGCTACAGGGTGGTTTTATCTGGGACTTTGTAGATCAGGGTTTCAGGAAATATAATGAAAGTGGCAGAATGTTCTATGCTTACGGCGGAGATTACGGCAAGGACCTTCCTTCGGATAATAATTTTTTGTGTAATGGATTGATCAGTCCCGACCGTATATACAACCCGCACGCCCATGAAGTCAGAAAATGTTATCAGAATATTCTCACCAAAATGATGACTCCTCTTACCGGAACCATCAGTATCTATAACGAAAATTTCTTTATCGACCTGAAAAACTATTACCTTGAATGGCAATTGGTTGCAGATGGTAAAACCGTCGAATCCGGAGTTCTCGACAACCTGAAGGCAGAACCTCAAAAATCGATGATCGTCAGTCTGGGTTATACCGTTCCCGAAAAGGCGAATGAGGTATTCCTGAATGTCATTTATAAACTCAAAAACACAACCGGTTTATTACCGGCCGGTCAGGAAGTTGCCTGGGAACAGATGATTGTTAAAGAAGCCGCACTTCATCCGGTTACCATCGAAAACACCGGCAAAGCCATATCTTACACTGAATCTGGCAACAACCTGATTATCAAAGCCGATTTCACTCAGGTTATTTTTGATAAAACCACTGGATATCTGACCCAGATCACTCATCATGGTTTGGACATGATCAAGGACGGTGAAGCGCTGAAACCTAACTTCTGGCGTGGCCCAACCGATAACGATATGGGTGCGGGACGCCAGAAAAGTCTGGTTGCCTGGAAAAATTCAACCAAAAAGCAGGATTTGAAATCCTTTAAAGTCGATCGCAAGGATAAAAATGTTCTGGTCACCGCTGTGTATGCTTTACCTGAAGTCTCAGCCACATTGACGCTTCAGTATGAGGTAAATGCACAAGGGCAGGTGCTGGTTGATCAGAAACTCGGGGTGGATAAATCTGCCGATGTCACCAAAATGCCGGCGCCTCTGCGTTTCGGGATGCAGGTAACCATGCCGGAACACTTCGACCAGATACTTTATTACGGCCGCGGACCCTGGGAAAACTATTGGGACAGAAAGTACAGCTCACCAGTCGGTATTTATAATCAAACCGTTGATGAACAGTTCTATTCGTATGTCCGTCCACAGGAAACCGGAAACAAAAGCGACATCCGCTGGTGGCAACTTTCCGACCGTGACAACAGGGGATTGAAGATCACGTCAGATATCTTATTCAATGCCAGTGCATTGCATTTCACAACCGATGATCTCGACGATGGTGAGCAAAAAGA
This sequence comes from Bacteroidales bacterium, assembly GCA_028707745.1. Classification (GTDB taxonomy): domain Bacteria; phylum Bacteroidota; class Bacteroidia; order Bacteroidales; family UBA12481; genus UBA12481. The sequence goes on from JAQWAJ010000271.1 coordinate 2,818, forward strand.
TCAGCGCCACTCGGGAGAATTAGTTCCGCGCAAACTGACCACGCTCAATATCGATATGCAACAGATGGGTTTGGGTTGCATCGACAGTTGGGGCAGCTGGCCATTGGATGAGTATCAGCTGAAGTACCAGGATTACGAATTCCGGTTTCTGATCACACCGGTTCGGAAGTTCTGAAGCTGATCCGATTGATAAACGATGTCGTGCCGGTCAGAGCAAATGAGTCGAATCATTGCTCTGGCCACATCACGACCGTGTATCCCGCGATATTTACTGAGTGAGCCCACCAGTAGAAAGCCTATGAGCTGAATACCAATCCGGCCCGCGATTTCACCAAAACGGAACTCTTTGCGTGGTCCCAGAAGCATGGATGGTCTGGCTATAACGATCTGTTGAAACGGGATCTTACGGATACCCTCTTCCATTTCTCCTTTTATCCGGAGATAATAATTTCCAGATTCCGGATTTGCACCTATGGAGGACACAACCGCCACCCTCGTTGCACCATTGGCATTAGCTATTCTGGCAATCTCCAGCGGGAGGTTCCGGTCGATTTTTTCAACATTTCTTACCGATCCGGCCTTTCTGATAGTAGTTCCCAAACAGATGAACAGGTCGTCCCCTTTGATCAGCTGCCCTTGCTCCCCTAACCGGTTAAAATCGATGACGTGCTCATGAACTTTCGGATGTTCTAACCCCATCGGTTTTCGTGTGTATATTCTTACAGATGAATAATTTTCATCATTCAGCAGTTCGTTGACGAGATACCCGCCAACCAATCCGCTGGCTCCGAAAACCAGAGCCGTTCTTGCATTTTCCTGATTCGACATCATGATTGTTATTTAAACAGATATCCGACCATCACCTGATTGGTAGTGAAACCGGTTAGCACGGCACTCCTCAACGGAACTTCAAACTGATATCGGAATATCAGGTCTCCGATCGTCACTCCGGC
>JAQWAJ010000272.1 GCA_028707745.1 Bacteroidales bacterium
GATTGCAAAATCGTCGCTGCCGGAAGGAATGCGGAATATCTGGAGAAGATCTCCCTTCTGAATATCGACCGGGTGATCCCGTTCGTAGGCGACTTGTCGAATCCCGATCAGATTGACCAGCTTTTCAGTTTTGCCAAAAGTTCGCTCGGATCCATTGACATCTTCATTGCCAATGCAGGATTTGCCTATTATGAACAACTTAAATCGGCAGACTGGAACCATATTGATCAAATCTTTAAACTAAACACCTTATCACCTATCTATTCGCTCCTGAAAATGCAGGAGATGCATAGCGGAGCAGATTGGAAAACCGTGATGATCTGCTCGGCGATGGGCGAATGGATGATTCCTGGATACGCGCTCTATGGAGCTACTAAGGCAGCCCTCAACCACTTTTCCGAAGGCTACCGGTTCGATCATCGAAATAATAATCTGATGGTTGTGTATCCGATTGCCACGCAAACCCGGTTTTTCGAAAGGGCAGGAAAGCAAATCCCGATAGCCTTTCCGGTTCAATCAGCTGAATCTGTTGCCAGAAAGATAGTCAGGGGTATCAGCCATAACCAAAAAAAGTTGTATCCATCCGGTTTATTCAGGGTTATCCTGATAGTCAACCGCATACTGCCGTTCATCAAACCGGTATATCAATCATTTGAGAAACGAAAATTCACCAGGTGGTTGAAACCTAATCTTTCCTGAGCAACTCTTTTTCGAGCTGTTCAAGGCTTTTACCCTTGGTTTCCACCAGCATTCGCCTGACGAACAGGAATCCCAGAATGCATATACCCCCGTACAACCAGAATGTACCCGAAGCTTTCAAAGTGCTGTTCAGCATCGGGAAAGTCATCGTGAGAATCGTACAGCCCACCCAGAGAGCAAAAGTTCCGATTGACATAGCTGTTGCCCGGATCCGGTTGGGGAATATTTCTGATAATAATACCCAGGTAACCGGGGCCAGGGTAGTTGCATATACGGCAAGCGCCATCAGAACCAAGATCAGTGCAGGAAGACTTAGTACTTTTAAATTTGCCGGATCTTTGCTGATAAACAGAAAGGCTGCTCCCATCAGGGCATAAATGATGGTTAATCCGGCTGTTCCGGCCAGCATCAGTGTTTTTCGGCCGACTTTATCCACGAGAGCCATCCCCACGAAAGTAAAAATCATGTTAACGATTCCTGTGAGCAGGATGGTGAAGAGCACATTGGTTTTATCGATCCCGGCAGCGGAAAAAATATCGGTAGCATAATTATAAATCACATTGATCCCGCACCATTGCTGAAGTACAGCCAGAACGATGCCAATCAGCAGAATCCGGGGCATTCCTTTTTCGAGAAGATGTTTCAGGTTAACCTTGCTCGATTCATTTTTCATCGAGGCCTGGATGGCGGCCAATTCAACTTTGGCATACGAGGCAGATCCGATACTTTGAAGCACCCGGCCGGCTTTTTCCATTTTTCCGGATTTGGTCAGCCACCTGGGGCTCTCGGGCAGGAAGAACGACATAAACAGGAATATTCCCGCGGGAACCGCTCCAGCCAGAAACATCCATCTCCATCCGTCAGCAGACATTCCGGCTGCCCAGGTTTGCCGGGCTGATTCAATCATGGCCGGATCAGAAGGAGCCTGAAACCGGCCAATAAAATAATTGGTCACCTGTGCCGCCAATATACCGATCACAATGGTGAGCTGGTTCAAACTGACAAGCCGGCCCCGGTAAGCGGATGGTGAAACTTCGGCAATGAACAACGGAGATAACATGGATGCCAGTCCGATGCCAATACCGCCAATAATCCTCGCTGTCATGAAGCCTTCAAAGCCATTGAATACAGCGCTATTGCCACCAAACCACCACGACCGGTCGATGGATCCTACCCAAACAGCCGAAATGGTGAAAAGGAATGCGGCGATCACCAGCGGCTTTTTCCGTCCAAAGCGGTCAGCCACCCAACCCGACACCATGGCTCCGATCAGCGTTCCCCATAAAGCGCTGCTCATGGCAAAGCCCTGAAGCCACTCAAACCGGACTGAGGCAGTGCCGGCTTTTGCCGCCGCCCAGAGATGGGAATGGGCTATAAAATAAGATTCGTAATGGGGTTGAGCGCCTCCGATCACCACCCAGTCATATCCAAAAAGGAGCCCTCCCAAGGCAGACGCCAACGAAATAAATAAAATATAGGTAAAGTTGAATTCTTTCTTTTCCATGTTTTGGGCTTTGGTTTCAACAAGGCTGAAGCCCTGCAAAATAGTCAAACTTTGCCGCATCAAAAAGATGTTGAAACAAAGATTAACTTTATCAAAAATAAACAAACCCGCATCATGCCTGAACCCGTCAAAAGAACCAATCCCGCCGTCAGATATGGTATCCTGATAGTTGTTATCGGCGTTTTCTTATGGAGTTACATCCAGGAAAAGAAGCCCCAGGTGAAAACCGGTGAAATGGAATACCGCATGGTAACCGGAACAAAGGCCGGAAATTTTCAGGTCATTCTGATCGAAACTTCAGACCGATATGTAATACTGGATGCTGATTACCGGGAAATCCTGGTTGCTGAAGACGGAGAATTGATCAGCCGTGCAAAACAGCTCCGGTTATTGGAACAATATAAAGATATCGAATACCGGGTTGGCGCTAACGAAAAAACTCCGGGATTGAAACCGGGCTATCGTGTGACACGGGAGATCTTCAATCAGCTCAGATTTGGAGAGCCCGTGAAATACGAAGTGAGTAAAAAACAGCCGGATAGAATACTGTCCATCAAGTAGGCACAAAGACAAGCGCATTAACTGTACTCTTATCTAATTTTTCTGATAAAGGAACCGTTTGATCTTTTTGGTGGCCGTTTTCTCGAAAGGCGTATCCTGAACGATCACAGACTGAAGTCGTGAATACCGGTTTACCTGTGAATTAACAAATTGCTGAAGTTCAGCCTTCATCTCCTCAATTTTCTGTTCCATCAATTGGCGGGCATCATCTTTGAACTGGGCAAACTGTTTTTCCAGCTCTTCATAATTGAAATGAACCAGTGCAACCAGTTTTCCCTCCTTCTCAACCACAACCGATTCCAGAACATACTGGTAGCGGTTAATGACCGATTCGATCTCTTCAGGATAGATATTTTCACCCGAAGCACCGAGTATGACATTTTTTAGCCGGCCTTTAATAAACAGATAGCCGTCTTTATCGAAAGTTCCAAGATCGCCGGTACGGAACCATCCTCCGGGCAACAATACCTGAGCGGTGATTTCAGGTTCCTTGTAGTAACCCTGCATTACGTTTTTGCCTTTTACCCAAATTTCACCGATACCTGTTTCAGCATCCGGTTCATTGATCTTCATCTCCAAACCGACAACCGGAGTACCTGTAGACTGAATTTTCACTCCGGATGGCCTTGATCCGCACAACAGTGGTGCGGTTTCGGTCATTCCATATCCGATCGAATACGGAAATCCGCCCTCTTTCAGGAAGCGGTCGGTGGCTGAATCCAGCTTGGCGCCACCAATTCCGAAGAATTTCAGGCGTCCGCCAAAGGTGGCATATAATTTCTTGGCAGCTAACCGGTGGAAAAATCTCCGGAATGCCGGCAAACGATAAAGTAGTCGTAGTATCGGTGATCCATCCACCTTGCCCTTGATCTGCGATTTGTATATTTTCTCCATAACCAATGGCACGGTGAGCATATAGGTAGGTCTGACCTTCTTCAAGGCCGGAAGCAGAACAGAAGCTGTAGGTAGTTTATCGAGAATGTGAACACAAGCTCCGTTCGTTATT
>JAQWAJ010000273.1 GCA_028707745.1 Bacteroidales bacterium
ATATTGAATTTCTGCTCCAATCCTGCTACTTTGAACGGCAAATTTGTCTGATCAAACTCCAGTATTTTGTTCAGAAACTGTCTGACCACCTCAATGGCAAGGAGATCTTTTCCACCCGGTTTCACGCCACCAGGTTCTTTGAGCGCCATGCTGTACTCTTCGAGGATGATCTTTCTAAGTCTATCCTGCTCATCCAGAATACCTTGCAACCACTTCCGGTCAGGACCATAATCCAGTCCAACAAACTCCTGATACAATCGGTTCATCACCTGATGGATAAGAACACCAAAGCCCTTTGGTTCAGCAGCATAGGCAATATAATCAGGTTCTTTGATGTCATATATCCGTTTCAGAGCAAACCTCAGTCCGCACTCCATATATTCGTTTATCGCACTGGGTGACAGCCATTTTGCCTCAGAACTACCAGACAAATACCGGGATAAGCGCTCCTGAACCCCGCCCTCTTTTCTGACAACGATTGGGTTTGCCGGATTCCCCACCCTTGCCGGAGGTTCCATCCTGGTCTCCACTTTCCCGGGAATTTCGAACTGAAGCTGGGTAATATATCTGCTTTTCTCACCCGACCTGATCACGTCATCGCGGTGCCCGGTCAGATAATATATATATAACCCGGTTGTTCGCTGGATAAGCCGGTAAAAGTAGTAAGCATACATCGCATCCCGGTTTTCGGCAGTCGGCAGGTGAAACAGACGCCGCAGCGAATATGGAATCAACGAGCCGGGCAAACTTTTTGAAGGCCATATTCCTTCATTGAACGAGAGGATGAATACCTCATCAAAATCGACTAATCGGGTTTCGAGAATCCCGGTTACCTGATTCAGTGCGGTACGGTCAGTTTCGATGGATATCTTTTCGGCGCTCACAAATCTTGACAGGAGTTTCGACAGGGACCGGGCATCCGGAATAAGACCGAATTTGTTGATTACCTCACTCAGGGCAACCGATTCAGCAATATAGGATTGGATCGAAGCTTTTTCAATATCGCCATACAGCGATTCGAATGATAGCAGACGAATTCCTGTATCGTACAATTGCCTGATAAAAACCAAAGCCGGCTGGCTGGTAGCTACCCATTCCGATAAACCTTTCTGCTCTTCAATAAATGCAGCAGGCACCGTATCGGGGTAACGCCGTTGGATGATCCGGATCAGGGAATCCGACTCCCCGCCAATCAGCCATTTGGCCCAGGGATGATGTAAAAAAGTCAGCAGCCGTTCACTTTTGCAGACCTGCTGCCCTGCGGTCTGATTAAACTCCAGATAAATGTCGGTCAGGTTGGCAAACAAGCCGGCTGCCTGGGTATCCCGCAGAGGATAGCCTGACGTGAAGTTAACCGGCATGGTTTCATCGGGCCAGGATGAGAGCAGGTCAGAGAACAAACCTTCATCTGAAAGTATGATACTCCTGTTCACCGCTGGCCTTTCGAGGATATCATTGAGCAACGCCTGGATTTGTCCGGTGTTGGAAGTAACCGGAACAACGTGAATAACATCCTCGGGGCGGGTGGATTGAAAGAAATTTTCGGATTGTTCTGCAAAAGGCTGAAAACCAGCAGCCGATGGAAACATTTTCAGATACTGACGAATAAATTTACCCGCTTCATGAGGACTTTCGAGATAGAACGGATGATAGTCCCAGTAGAATATGGCAGTTCTCTGATCCCTGAGAAAGCTGAATATTGCTTCCTCAGCGGCTGTAAGGATATTGAATCCCACAAACACCACCTTTTTGTATCTGCCTGTTGTCACTTTTCCGCTGATCAGGTCACCGGCAGCTTTCCGGTAGCACATTCCTGATGTTCCCAGGCCCTGTTCCTCCAAGATCCGATGGAAATGGTCGTAGATGACATAAAGCTTTTCCCACGTTTTAAGCCATTTTTCCTGATGTGAGGATCTTCCGGCTCCGAAACTGGACCAGAATATCCGGATCCGCTCGGCCAATTCCTCATCAGAAGTTATATCAAACTGATTATCAATTTTTTTCGTTTCATTCAGCGCCGTGAAAAGCTGTAATGGATCTGCCAGATACTTATCGGTATCGTCAAAATCGGTGAGGAGAATTTCGCCTAAATCCAGATAATCGGAAAATGATTCGATATGCGGAAGCTCCTGCTTTACCACCTGAAAGAGCAAAGCCAGCTCGGTCAGTCTTCCGGTTTTTTCCAATCCCGACAGGTTCACCAGCCAATCGTCGATGCTGAATATTCCCGGAGACCAGGTTGGGGTGGCCACCTGCCGGGTGAGTTCCTTCCTGAATATGTTTCCTGAACGCAGATTAGGAAAGATCACAGCAACATCCTTTAAATCACCATGGGTAACTTGAAGCAGATGCTTTACAACCAATGAAATGAATGTCTCTTTCATTCTGCAGGGTTTACTCTGACCAGAGAACCGGTATCGATATACAGCAAATAACCCTGTATGTTCTGATACCCCATGTCTCTGACCAGTTTGATATAACTGGCAACCTGTTGTTCATGTTTACGCTCCTGTGCGCCAGTCTTATAATCGAGGATCACGATCCTGTCTCCTTTGATCATAATTCGGTCGGGCCTCTTCTCCCCGGATCCGGGGATTAGGATAGCGGCTTCATTCAGTACTTCCCAGCTGCCCGAAAACCAATCGTCAATTTCGGGTATACTGAACAGCTCCGATATCCGGGTTTGAACCGTAACTGCTTCATCATCCGTGAAAAACCCGGCCAGTACCGAGCGTTTGATGCTGGAGAGGAGATCTGATTTTGATTGAACCGTTTCGAGTACATGATGTACGTTTTTCCCGAACCTGGTGCTTTCAAAATCCGTATCGGCTCTGTGCCGGATGGTGGATTTCAGTTTGCCGGAAATCATCGGGACAGGCAGATGAGTTTCTGTTTCAACAGGCTTTTCTGCATCCGGATTAAAAAATCCCGGATCCCCCAGTCTGAATATTCCATCAGGCGGTAAAACCTTCTCCAAATAGGTGTGCATGGCGTCGGCCACCGTTTTAAAACCCTTGCCATACGGACAAAAAACGATCAGCACATCTATGGCGCGTGTAAAAGCCACATACAGAAGATTCAGGCTATCCAGGTAGGAATCGATTTTTTCACTCACGTAGCTGTCCACAAAGTAAGATTGCTGTAACGACGAATCATAGCGCACCGGAATCCGGGCAACCTGGCTGAACGGAGTTTCATCGGTAGGAACCCAAAGCCAGGGCGCATGATGGGAACTGTGATTGAAGTCCCAGTTGCAGTATGGAATAATAATTACCGGACTCGATAATCCTTTGGATTTATGAACGGTCATGATGCGCATCGAAGAAGTCAGGCTCTCAGAGGCCAGCATTTGTTTGTGGCCGATGGTATCCCACCAGCCGAGGAACCCTTCGAGATGGCTGATGCCTTTGTTCATGCAGCTTTTTACCTGATCACGGAACTGGAACAGATAGGCAAGGTCGGCCTCATCCTGATCGAGACTATAATTTTGGATCATTTTATCTGTAACAGTCAGGAGATCTTCATTTTCCACAGAATTCATAAACTGTTGAAAATGCTTCAGTTCGGCCAGTTGAAATCCCGGAGCAGGAATTTCATTCTTATGGGCGCGTACATAGACATCCCAGAGAAACAGGTCGCGATAAAGGGTTTGCTCCGGATCTGCGATAAAGCGCATCACATTCAGGATCATTTTAACCACGGGAGAATTTCCGATCACGAAAACATCTGAAGAGACGAAGGTCCAGTTGTTTCCG